>JAFUDD010000160.1 GCA_017459315.1 Clostridia bacterium
AATCTGATTTTCACCGAGCGGGCGGCGCTGACGGAGGGGCAACCTGATCCGCTGCTGGATCTGTATGACGGCGACCGGCTTGTTCTTTCGGGCGTGGATCGGTATAACGCATTTGCGATTCGCGGGGATTACGCCTACATCGGCGGGTGGAAAAGCGATCTGCACCGTTTCGACGGCAAGACGCTCGAACGGCTGTTTTCCGACCCTTTGCAGACGGCGATTCGGGACGACGGCACGGTCTTTTGCATCGCCCGCGAAGCGGATGCGGGCGGGGAGCCGGCCGGCTCGCTGCAATATTTTGACGGCACAGCGATGCACCGCCTTGCAAGCGGCGTAAGGGAATTTGCTTTTGCGCGGACGCACGCCGATACGCTGTCGGAAACGGTGCTGCATGATTGATGCGGGTACGGCAAAACTTCACAAATGCAGTTGACAAAATGTCCTCTTTTTTGCTACTATACAAAAATAAGCAAAGGGAGGCGAGGGTATGCAAAAGGGGCTTCTGACGGCGGCATGTGTGATGCTGCTGCTGTTTGCTTGCTGCGACAAGCCGCAAACGGCTGTTTCGACAGCAGCGCCGACCGCCACGACGGAGGCGTCGGCCAAGCCTGCCCAAACACATACACCCATAGCAACGCCTGCTTTGACACCCTCCCCGACGCCCACCCCAACGCCTGCCTTAGCACCCTCCCCGACGCCCACCCCGACACCGGAGCCGACACCGGAACCGATTACGAAGGAACGGCTGGATGCCGGTGAATTTGATGCGTATTTTGACGATGCGGTATTCATCGGCGATTCGCTGACGCGGGCATTATATGGGTACGTGCGCGAGCAACGCTCGGAAAACGAAAATTTCCTGGGCAAGGCACTGTTTATGAGCGCGGTGAGCATGAGCGTTAAAAATGCATGCACAGATCGCGCCTATCCGGGAGGCATTACGTTTATGGCACAAGGAAAAGCTGTGTCCGTAACGGAAGGCATTACTGCACGCCAAGCAAAGAAAGCGTTTATCATGCTCGGCGTGAACGATATCGGTTTCCGCACATGGGAATCGGTCGAGGGCTATTATGCAAGGCTGATTGATGCGATTCATACGAAATGCCCCGATACTGTGATCATCATGCAAGGCGTATTACCCGTGACCTCGCGGTACTGCGAATGGGAGAAGCTTGACATTGATAAATGGAACAGCTTTAATACGGTTTTGGAAAGGATTTGTGAAGAACACAGCGCGGTGTTTCTGAACTTCGCGGACGAAATGAAAGACGAACAGGGATACCTGCCTTTTGAACTGACGAGTGATCGAATGTACCATCTGAGTGAAAGCGGCAACGAGATATGGGTTCGATCGGTGCGACTGTACGCCGCACAACAGCTGTGTCCTGATTCTGCCGTCGTGATTTCGCAAGGAAAGGAATAAAACCATGAAAAAGATAATCGCAGTATTATGCATCGGTATCTTGCTGCTTAGCTGTGCGCCGTCTCCGACAGCTGCGCCCACGGTAAAGAAGGATACGCGGATGGAAACAAATCCGACAGCAGAGCCACAGAATACCGGCAACGCTGCGACTGCTGCGGCAGAGGTTCCGACATCACCCGAAGCCTCTGTCGTGGCGGATACGCCGGTCGAAGCTGAACCTTCCGCAGCGGCATCGTATGCCGAGACGGTGATCGCAGCTTGGGAAACGGCAGGATACTTGAACGATATGGCGCCGTATAACGAAGCAGATCTGTTCGATTTTTATGGGATTGATGTGAGCCTTTGCAAAAGTGCAGCAGGCTATTCCGACGCGGTCGGCTATACGATAGAGGCGGTTGTGGTGGATGCGGACGAGGCGACAGCCGAAGAGATCGAGACGCTTTTATCGTCGCACCTTGCAATGATGGAAAATCAGTTCCGTTCCTATGATCCGGATGCGCTGAAGCTTGTAGAGGCTGCGGTGCTCATACGAGACGGGGGGAGGGTTGTGATGATCGTCTCGCCCGATGCCGAAGCCATGAAAACACTGCTGCCACGGTAAGTTTTCTGTTGCCTTTCTGCTGTTTGCACAGGGGGATGAACGGATATATGTATTTTACAGGATAGGCACAAATCGCGTCAGATCGGTGCGCGGTCGGTGCTAAAATCTTCGGAAACAAAATCTTCGGTTGACATTCCCGCGATTCTACGATACAATAAAGCTTGCGTTGATGGTGCATTGTATCGTTCGAACGCCGCCACAGAGAGTTCCCGCCGCGGCTGAAAGCGGGGGCGCAGGGCACGGACGGGAAATTTCGGCATCGGAGCATCCTTTGGCCTTGCCTTTCGGGGCGGGCGGGCGCGTACCCTGCGTTATCGGGGCAAGAGCGAAAGGCGAGAGCCTTTAACTTGGGTGGTACCGCGGAACTTGTTTCGTCCCATGCAGATGCATGGGGCTTTTCTATTTTTACAAGGAGGCATCTATGGCAATTTCGATGGAGGAGCTGCGGCAGCAGTTCTATGAGAACCTCAAAAAGGCGGATTCGAGCGAGGCGTTTGAGCAGCTGCGCATCCGCTACCTCGGCAAAAAAGGCGAGATCACGGGCCTGTTGAAGAACATGGGTCAGCTCGCCGCCGATCAGCGCAAGGAGTACGGCCAAAAGGTCAACGAGCTCAAGGAGAAGGCCGAGCAGGCGATCACCGAGCGCGCGATGCAGGCGCATGTGAAGGAGCTGGAGCGGCGCATTGCATTGACGCCGAAGTTCGACCTCACGCAGCCGGTGCAGCTTCCGGAGGGCAGCTATCACCCGATCACGCTTGTCCAGCGCGAGTGCGAGCAGATCTTTGCGTCGATGGGCTTTACCATCGAGGACTACGACGAGATCGTGGACGATTACCATTGCTTCGA
>JAFUDD010000161.1 GCA_017459315.1 Clostridia bacterium
CTCACGCAGATGCGCCCTGTGCGCGACGCGGGCATTCACTTTGACCGGCTCAACCGGCTCAACGACCTCTCCCGCCACGCCTGCGCCGAGACGCCGGACGCGGACGAGCTGCATCGGCGTTTGTCGGCGATCTACACGGTGCCGGAGCCGGGCCGGTGGTTCAACTACCTCGGCGGCGCGCTCGCGGGGTCGTTCTTTGCGATCTTCTTCAACGGCGACCTTTTCGACGCGCTGGTGGCGCTGCTGGCGTCTGTGCTGATCACGTTTTTGGAGCATCAGATTTCCAAGCGCGAATCGAACCCGATGATTCTGAACTTTCTCGTTTCGTTCTTTGCCGAGCTGTTCATTCTGCTGATGGTGCATCTGGGGATCGGGCACCATACCGGCTATATCACGATCGGCGTCGTGATGCTGCTGATCTCCGGCCTCGGCACGACGAACGGCATCCGCGACCTCGTCCACCTCGATACGCTCTCCGGTGTGATGAACATTTCCGTTTCGTTCACCGGTGCGGTCGGGATTGCGATGGGCATGGCGCTGCCGATGCTGCTGCTGCGCGGCTGGAGCACCGGCGAGATCATGGAGCTGAACCAAAACATCTGGCTCGGGCTGTTCAGCTGCATCGGCTCCGGCGTCGGGTTTGCGCTGTGGTTCCGCGTGCGCGGGCACAAGATCGCCTACTGCGCGCTCGGCGCGTTCCTGTCGTGGGGCGTGTATCTGCTCGTTTACGCGCTCTACCCGAGCGTGTTTGCCGCGACGCTTGCGGGCTCGGCCATGTCCGCGCTGTTTGCCCAGGTATTTGCCCGCATCGACAAGGCGCCCGCGACGATCTTTCAGACCGTTTCCGCGATCCCGCTGATCCCCGGCGCGTCGCTGTATTATATGATGTACGGCTTTGTGATCCGCGATCTGGACCTCGCAATCGAACGCGGCCTTTCCCTGCTGTTCGCCTGCTTCGGCATCGTGCTCGGGTTTATGGTGATCGAGGTGCTGAGCAAGTATATTTTCCGGAAGCCGAAAAACGCCGTGCGAAGCTGATTCCGTCCGACGGCTCTCCGCATGGAAAACGTCAAAATCTCCCTCTGCGCTTTTGCAAAGGGAGATTTTTTCGTCTTCGGCATTTATTTGGCGGTGGGCGCGGTAACCGTGCCGATAAACAGCAGCGTGCCGTCATACGCTTCGATTGCGTAAAGGAACGGGCGCGTGAGGAAAAAGTCGATCTCGGGCAGCTCCTCCGGCTCCATGGCGCTCATTCCCGCAAGGGCGATTATCGTGTAGGCCGCCGCCTCGACGCCGTTTTCATCGACGCCGATATAGGATTCCTGCAGCACCTTGGAGATGCAGGCGTCGAAATCGCCCATGCCTCTGAAGTTTGCATTGCCGGAGAAGGCGATCCCGATGCCGGCACTTTGCAGCGCGTCGTTCAGATCGAAATGATCCTGAAAGCTGAATTTCGGCAGCTTCACATTCACATTGGCCTTGCTCTCTTCGCCGTCTTGCAGCAGCGCGCGGATGCGCTCCGGCGAGCCGAGCAGCTCGGACAAGGCCGTTCCTTCGTCCGGCAGCACGAACGTCATGCGGCCGATATGGCGCAGCGGCAGCGAATATCGCAGAAAGCCGTCGCCCTTGATGATCGTCACGTTTTCATCGCGGCGCTGCATGTAATCGACGGTCGATTCCGCTTCGGGGCCGAAGAAGGTTCCCTCCTCCGTCGCGGTCTCAGAGAACTTATCCCGCCACACGTCTTTCAGATAGATCGTGTTGATCAGCACGGCGACCGTCAGCGGATCAAACTGCATCGCATCCTCGGCAATGTCGATCTTGCCGCGGGTATGCTCCGTGATCCATGCCGCGATCTGCTTGCCGGTCTCGGCCTTGTCGAAGTCCACGGCGTTCGCCTCGGAACGGTAGGTATCGGCAAGCGATTGCAGATACGCGTCGTTGAAGGTCAGCCTGCCGCCCTTGTCGTCGATCCAAAGCGAGTCCGCAAACGCAAGCGTGCCGTCCTCGCCGTCGAACGAAAGCGATTCGAGCATCGCGGCGCAAACGGTTCGCAGCTCTTAGACGCTCTCGCAGCCGAGAAGCTGCAGCATTGCCGTCTGTGTTTCGCCCTGCGCGCCGTCCGCCGCCATGGCAAGCGCCAAATAAAGGCTGATCGGGGAAAAGTTCGCGTTCCGATCGCCCTTGAGCAGCATTGCGGAAAGCACGTCGGAAAAATCCGTGTAGCCGTTGATCTCGGGCAGCTCTATGGGCGAAGCCGGTTCAGCCGTCCGGTCGGCTTCCTTTTGGGTATCCGTCTGCACGGCAGGCTCGGCGCTCGGCGCACAGGCGCACAGCAATAAGGCGGTCAAAGCGAAACAAAGTATTTTTTTCATCTCAGCGATTTCCTTTCTTTGCACAGGCAAATGGTTTTCCCTATCTGCCATAAACACCGCCATCAGGGCGGATCGGTTGCAAAGCGTTGGCATTTTTTCGCTTGACCGCGCATGCCGCTCGCGGATACGCGTTCGTATGACGATTATCCCTCGTACCGCAAGGCTTCGATGGGGTGCTTCTTGGCCGCCTGGTTCGCGGGATACAGGCCGAAGATCAGGCCGATGGCGCTGGAGAAGCCGACCGCGAGCAGTACGATATCGAGCGACATCGTGAACGTGATGTTGCCCGCAATCGCGGAGACGATGGCAAGGATGATCGCGGACAGGAGCAAACCGAAGATGCAGCCGAACAGCGACAGCATCAGGGCTTCGATCAGAAACTGCGTGAGGATCGTTCCGCGGCCTGCGCCGATGGCCTTGCGGATGCCGATTTCCTTGGTGCGCTCGGTGACGGACACGAGCATGATATTCATAATGCCGATACCGCCGACGAGCAGAGAGATCGCGGCGATCCCGCCGAGCAGCAGCGACAGCATGCCGGTCACGTTGTCGAGCGCGGAGGAAATGCTCGACATATTGATGATCGCAAACGCGTCGTCGTCCTGCGCGAAGCGTTCGCGGAGGCGCTTTGCCACGGCCTGCTCGCCCGCATCGGTGTCCCCCGCCGCCACGACGAACGAGCTGATATACGGCTGCCCGGCCATGCGGGATTCGACCGTATACGGCACATAGATGCCGTAGCTTGAAAACATCGCGCTCATCAGCGATTCGGTTTCCTTGAGCGTGCCGACGACCGTGAAGCTGCGCCCGCCGAGCGTGATCGTCTTTCCGACGGCCTCCTCGCCCGCGAACAGCTTTTCCTTCGCGTCGTGCGAGAGCACCGCGACATAGGCGGCGTTGTCCACATCGACGGTTTTCAGCAGCCGCCCGTCCTCCAGCTCCATGCCCTCGATGGAGAAGTACGCGGCGGTCGTGCCGGTGACGGAGGCGGTCACGTCGGTATAGCCGTGCTTGGCGGTCGTATACATCGAGCCGGACGGGGCGACCGCGCGGATCGTTTCGTCCTCGGTGAACGCCATCAGGTCCTCCAGCCGGATCGGGTTGCCCTTGTCGTCCGAAATGCTGACGTTCAGAAGGTCGTTGCCGAGCGCGGAAATCTGACTGGTGACCGCGCCGGTCGCGCCGTTCACAAGCGACACCATGACGACGAGCGCCATGACGCCGATGATGATGC
>JAFUDD010000162.1 GCA_017459315.1 Clostridia bacterium
AATCGAGCTATCCGGAGGTCGGATAGCCCGCCACCCGTCAATTACTGGGCAACCTTAACCTGATCCAGATTATGGTAGCCGTTGGAATCCATTACAAAGCCTTCCACTTTCTTGTTGGCGCCAACGTTGATGGCGCTGTAGAACACGGGGATATTGTTGTTAATCTCAGCCAGCATAATGGCGATGTCTTTGTACAGATCTTTACGTGCGGACTCGTCTGTGTTGGAACGAGCTTCTTCAATCAGAGCGTCAAGATCCGGATCCGCGATGAAACTGCGGTTGCCAGCAGCACCCTGCTGCGTCGAATGCTCAAGGGAGTAGTAGGTGTAGTCTGCGTCTCCGCTGGAAGTCGTCCATCCGAAATATGCCATATCATGTTCACCTGCGGTAGTTCTGGAAATGTAGCTACCGAACTCGAGAACTTCTACGCTGCACTGCACACCGATGTCGAGCAGCATAGCCTGAATTGCTTGGCACATCTCAATACGGGACTGATTGTCATTGACCCAGAGCGTAGTGGAGAAACCATCGGGATAACCGGCCTCGGCAAGCAGTTCCTTCGCCTTTTCAGGGTTGTACTCTGGAACACCGGTAGAGTAGTAGCCGAAAACTGCCGGAGCGATGATCGCGTCGGCGGGCTGGCCACTGCCTGCGTTGATAGTGTCGATGATGGTCTGGCGGTCGATTGCCATGGCCAGAGCCTCACGAACGAGCGGGTTATTGAACGGTTCTTTGTTCATATTCATGGAAACATACCAGCAGGTGAGAGACGGAATTTCATAAACCATCAGCTTATCATTGTCATTGAATTTCGCAGCGGTTTCCACGAATCTCTACAAAACTCTACAAATCTCTACGAAAGACTATGCCCATTGAGATGCAGTTTAGCGAAAAACCTACGAATCTCTACAAATCTCTACAAAATCCTACGCCATTTTGGCGTAAGTTTTGGCGTAAAGTATGAATAAAGTATCGCTATCGACAAATGAACAGTTCGCAGCTTGGTCGAAGCTTTTGTTATTCCTGTCCGAGTAAATACACGGTGTTTGTCGTAAGGGATGTGACGCCGCCTTGGATCTGCTTTTGCAGCTCCTCCGCGCCGTCGATCGTCCATATATTGATCAGAATCCCGCGGTGGCGGAACGCGGCGACGCCCTCCGGCGTGAAGCTCTTGCTCGGGCTGTACGCGCCGCCGAAATCGGCGGTGTTCGTATAATAGGAGCGCAAATACTGCTTCGGCTCCGAGACGCCGACATTTGCAAGCAGCGACGCCGGGACCTCCGGCAGCGCGTGTCGGCTTCGAGCGATCTGCTCCGTGGAAAAGCCGATGATCTGAATCCGATCCAGCAGGTCCCGTTCCTCGACGAGTGAGCGAATCAGCACAGCGCAGTCCGGGTTGTCCGTCTTGATTTCAATCACCAGTTGTATATCGTTCCCCTTCATTTCGTCCAGGAACTCATCAAGGAACGCAAAGCGCGCGTCCGTATATTCGCCTACGGGCTTGAGCCGCAGCGCCTTCAGCTCGTCGCGCGTCAATTCCTCCACATTTGCATCGGTTCCGTCCGCCGTATACGCGCCGGTCGAAGCGTTATGGGAAATGACCAAGTGGCAGTCCTTTGTCACATACACATCACATTCCACGGCGTCAGCACCCGCCTTAACGGCTTCTCGGAAGGATTCGAGCGTATTCTCCGGCGCTCGCGAGGAGATCCCGCGGTGCGCGACCGAGAACGTCCTCCGGGGCGTTACCTCCTCCGGTGCGGTCTCGGTATACAGCCGATATGCCTCCTTTGCGTCCCGGACGACGACCTGATCCGCGCCGACATCAAGCGCCATTTTTACTGCCGTTTCCGTGTCCGTATCGGGCGTAAGCACGACGGCGATCCACCGCATCTGCAGATATTCCGCCTCCGCGCGGGTGATCTCGGAAATCGCGACGAAATCCCCGCCCGCGGCATGGACCGTCCCGGCGCAGCGCTCCGTCACGCGATCCAAAAGCAACCCCTTCTGCACGCCCGTCAAATGAAAGCTCTGCAAAACCGACGCGTCCTTTGCCGCAATCAGAAAATCGGTGTTCCGGTTTTTCTTCGCAAAGGTCTCCAACGCCTGCGCCGCCTCCATATTCGGAAGCTCGAAAATCGGGATTACGGCGCCGTAGCATTGCCGGAACGCTTCCGAAACATGTATCAACCCGTCCTCCGCCTCAAAGAAGCCGGGCTCCGCTGCGGACAACCGGAACCACGCCGCCTGCGGCGCATCCACGGCGATCTGCGCCAGATCCTGCTTTGTGCGCACCGAAAGCACCACCGTTGGCGGCGCGGATAAAGCCGTCTGCGGTTCCGCAACAATGCGGATCGGGTCCGGCTCCGCCCGGTACGAGCCCTCGGTCGGCTCTGCGGTTTCCATAGGCAGGGCCGCGGGCAAATCCGGTTCGGAGACGCAGCCCGCCGACAAAAGAAGGAAGGCAAGGAGCCATCCAAGTATACGACCGTATATTTTTCTCACGGCAATTTTCCCCTTAAAGCAGCTTACGGCTCCAACAGGATCGCGCGGATGCTCTCGATCTGCGCCTCGGTTATCTCGCACTCCGTCATAAGATAGTTGGCGACCGCATCCTTGAGCAAGCCGGAGTCCGTTCCGTAGGCGGACAGCATCACCTCGTTCATTCGCTGCCATACTGCCATTTCATGGTGCGTTCCCAGAGGTACGCCGTCGCCGGAATAGTTCCAATCCTTTGCCCGGTTCATGCTGCCGACGCTCGAAAAGGCGGAAAGCTCATAATCCTTCGTTATATCCGTAAAATCCACGCCGAGCAGTCCCAGAATCAGATACGCGAGCGTTCCGGTTCGATCCTGTCCGACGAGGCAGTGAAAATAGATCGGATAGTTCTGCTCGTCGGCGAGCAGCGTGAAGATCGCGTGGAACGCCGGGAACGAGCGCTCATCCGAAAACACGGATTCGGGATAGGTCGATTCCGGGAAGATGGACGTATACCCCTTATAGGTAACGCGCAAATACGCGCAGCCTGCAAGCGCCGCCTCCTCCTGCCCGCCGTAGTCGGTGTCGTCGCGCAGATCGATCTCGGTTTTGAAGCCGATCTTGTCGAGCACCGCGCGGCCGTAGTCGTTCAGCCGCTCGCTGACATAGGCGGTTTCCGACTTCGGATACAGCAGCATCGCGCCGCGGAACAGCTTATCGAAGCGCGTCGTTTTCTCATCGACCGTCCGATACCCGCCGAGATCGCGCACGTTCCGCACCCCGCGGGCGTCGATCCGCTCCCGCGCGCGGATCAGTCGCGGCGCATCGTCGGTCACAAAGCTTCCGATCGGGGAAGCGACGCCCTCCGCGTCCGTCACCTGCCAGTAATAGGTCGTGTTCGGATAGAGCGTGCCGGGCGAGTACCGATCCCGCTCGGTCGTAACCGCTTCGGCGTCGGACAGATCGGGCGTCGTGCCGAACGAAAGCGTATACGGCGCCGCGCCGCCCTCCCAGCGCATCTGCAGGACCTGTCCGTCGTGCGCCTCGTAGGTCGCCTTGTAGCAGTTTTCCTCCAGGTACGCAAGGCTCTCGGCAAAATCCATGTTCCAGTAGGTCGTAATGACCTCGTCGTTCAGATTCTGTATCCCGCCCTCGTGCTCGGAGAGCAAACGAATCTGCGGCGCGTCCGTCGGGATCGCCGTATCCGCAGCCAAAGGCGCGGCACTCTGTCCGCCGCCCTGACAGGCAAGCAGCAAAACCGCCGCAAGCAAAACCGCCGCAAGCAAAAGCGCAAGTATCCGCTTCATAGTCCCCTTCCTTATTTCACATACGTTTCCATATAGCTTAAAATTGCGTCCCAATCGCTGTCGGCGAACTTATGGCCGCCCGAATGGACGATCACGCCGACAGAATCGCTGACGATCGGCGTATCGAACGGCACGTCGTAATAGCTGCCGTCGGGAATGACCTCCCTGCCGTAGCCGTCGCGCCAGACGACCTTGGCAAATTGCAGGGCGTCGTACATCGAGACCGGGTCGGACGCGAGGTCGTTCTCCCCGATGCAGACGAACAGCCGCCGCCCCGCCGCAAGCGCGAACAGCATATGCATATCGACGGGCAGCTCGTTGTCGCGATTCTCATAGGTCAGATACGCAGGCGTGTACCAGTGGTTCGAGGTGCCGTCCGTCGTGATACGCCCCATGACCGGGCTCCGTAACAGCCCGCCGCCGCACGAGCCCGTGACAAGCGCAATCCGCTCGTCGCACGCGCCCGCCCACAGCGACACGCGCGCAAGGCGCGAATGCCCGACCGACGCGATCCGGTTCCTGTCCACCTCGGGCAGCGTTTCGAGATAATCGATCCCGCGGCTGATCCCGAACGCCCACGCCGAAAATGCGGAAAGGCTCTCGTCGTCGAACAGGCGCAGCACGCCGTCGCGATAGGCCGCGGTGTCGTCTGCCGCCCAATCGGTATAGCCCATCGTCGCCACGCCGAAGCCGCGGTCGAGGATCGTCTCAAACGGCCATTCACTGTTTTCGAGCGCCGCCGCGTTGCCGGAGAAGTTCTCCCCGATCACGAACGGCACATTGCTTGCGCCCTTTGGCAGCAGCACCAGCATTTCGGTTGAAAAGCTCCCCTTGTCGTTCGAGACCGTGATACGGACGGTACGCTGCTCCGCCTTGCCGCCGTAAACGTCATGGCGCTCAAGCTCCTCAAACGCGGTATCGAAGCCCTCGGTCGGCGTTTTGCCGTACATCGTTTGCTCGTACAGTGTCAGCATCGCGTCGCGGTCGGCGGGATCGACGGGCAGCGTCGACAAGCCCGGATAGCTCCGATCGACGTTCAGCGTCAGGGATTTATACCAGTCGGGCAGCTCGAAGCCGCCGTAGGACATCATCGCCATCGTACCGTTGACCGTCAGCGAGTCGCCTACGAACGCGCGAATCGTAATCAGCGAAAACGCGACGAACACGACCACGATCGAGACAAGGACGATCAGCACGATCGCCCACCACGGCAAACGCTTTTTCTTTTGCTTCTTTTCCATATGCCTGCTCCCTTATTTCAAATTCTCTGTCCAGAACGCGATCGCCTCGTCGAGCCAGCCCTCGGCCTCGGTTCCCGGCGCGAGACCCAAACCGTGCCGCCCGCCCTGATAGTAACGCGTGAGATGCGGCACGCCGTTTTCCGCGAGCACGGTGTCCATTTGATCGACCTGCGGCTTCAGGCTGTCCTCCTCAAAGATCCACATATAGGTCGGCGGGAAGCTGCTGTCTACGTGTCGATCGACGCACAGGCTGTCGATCAGTGCTTCGTCGGCGTCCGCCGGCAGCAGGACTGAGTCCGAGCGGGAGGAAAGGCTGATCAACGGATAGCAAAGAATCGCCGCCGCGGGCTTGCTCTTGCCGTACTTTTGGAAGCCGATCTCCGGCGTGGACCAGCAGCCGACCAAATGTGCGCCGGCCGAGGAGCCGATCACCGCGTAATTCTCCGTCGAAACCTGCCAGTATTCGCTGTTCTGTTCGATAATATCGAGCGCAAGGTTGACGTCGTCGAGCGGCGTAGGATGCGCCATCTTGATCGAATACTGCAGAATAAAGGCGTTGTAGCCAAGCTCCTTGATCCGCGCTGCGTAGGCGTAGCCCTCGTTGCCGTACGCGGAGCAGGCCTCATACCCGCCGCCCGGACAGACGAGCACGAACGGCTTGTTTTCCCCGACGAGCACCGGCGTCAGCGAAACCTGACTGCCGTTTTCGTTGGCGCGCACCTGAAAGGTCGTGTAATCGTCCGTTTCCGTCATCGTCGGGCAGGTGTAGATCGTGTACGCCGCCGTCCATTCGCCGTACTGCACCGCGACCTTCTTTTCCCCGTAGGGCATGAAGCGCGGCTTTTCAATCGTGTATTCCGATACGGGGATCGTCTTTGTCGTCCCGTCGGCAAGCGTCGCCGTAACGACCAAACCGGTGGGATCGATCTCCTGTCCGGACACGTACCAGTATTTGGCGTTCGACGCGTCGACCGTGATCCCCGTCACTGCCGCTTCTTCCTTGGCGGCGCACGCGGTCAACAGCAGCAATGCTGCAAGCAGCAGAACCCAAATCATCGACTTTTTCATTTTGATTCTCCTCCCTTATCGGAAAAACTTCGGCAGGGCGTTGTAAAGACAGGTCAACCAGCATTCATAGGTGTGGTTTGCGCCGTATACATCGACCATGGCGCAGTTCTGTTCGTCCACGAGCCGATCGATGCCCGCTGTCATTGCCTGATAGGTGGTATGCACGTCCTTATAGAAATTGCCGCCCGTGCGATCCTCTGTGCCGATCGCGCAGTACCAGTAGCCGATCGCATAGTCCTTTTCGGGGCCGTTGACCGCCTCGATCACGGCTTCGACGTCGGTCGCCGGACCGCTGAACGAGCCGATATAGGCAAAGTACGGCAGGCAATAGGAGAAGACCGAAGCAAAGCTCGTCATGCTGCCGAGCGACAGCCCGGCATAGGCAAAGTGCTCGCGCTGCGCGATCACCTCGTCCATCGTCTTGGCGTATGTCGAATAGCGCTCGATCACGGCAGGGAGCAAATACGCCGTCAGCTCCTGCCCGAACAGCCCGGACACAACGCTGTTTTCCTCTTTATAGTTGTCATGGTCGTTATACAGGGAGGGCGTGACGACGATGCAGGGCTCCGCCTTGCCCGTCCCGATCAGATAATCGAGCAACTCCTTGGTATAATTGCCGGTAAACACATAGGTCGAATCATCCTGATGATACGGCTCCTGCGCAAGCCAGTAGCCTGCCTGATCGGTCGAGCCGTGCAGCAGGATCAGCACGTTGTATGGCTTGGAGGCGTCATACCCATAGGGCAAATACACGAACGCCTCCTTTTCGATCATCTGCTCCTCGCCCGTCAGCGCTTGGATGTTATAGGCGAAGGTTTCGTAGGTCATGCGCTCGACGGTTCCCTTGTTCTCATGTCCGCCCGCCTTCAGAAGATCCATCAGCTCCGTTTCACGGCGAATATCGTTCCAAAGAAACTCCGTCTTTTTGCCGCACAGCTCGCAGGTGTCGCCGACATACCGGTGATCGATGCGCTTATTGCAGACAAGGCAACGCGTCGTGTCCGGGTCGTGCTGCGTATGCGGACAGTTGTTCGGATCGACAGGCTCCGGCTCTGCCTTACAGCCAACCATGCCCAATAGCAAGCAAAGCAAACACATCGCGACACAAATGATCCTTTTCATTTCAATCCTCCCATTTCAAGCTTTCCGTTCCCATCCGAGCGGCAGAATCCCACAGGATAGAATACGGTATGTAAGCATATTATAAAGTTTTTGTAAAGATAGCCATAGAGACAGCACAAGCTTGCTTTTCAGCCGCACAGATTTCTCATAGCAAGGACGAACAGAGGTAAATTCAAGAGAAAATGATCGTCATGCGGCATTTTGCATGAAAGGAACAGTATGAATCTTCATTTCTTTCTCGATGGTGATATCCTTAATAAGGAGCTATATTGGGCATCCTTTTGAAGGCTCCTTCTGTGTAATTTCGATGTTAAATAGTGTATATCACAGAACTCCAGAAAACTCAAACATAATTATTGTTGGTTATTCAATTTTGTGTATAATTGCGCTAATATCATCAGAAGTCATTTTGCTTTTATTTTTTTGGCGGATATTTTCAGATAGTAGTGGTTTTCTGCTGAAAGCTAAAAAAGCAAGCATAAAAAGCTTTTCAGAATGTAGGGGTTGTATGAACTGAAAAGCCATACTTCGATTGTCTGGTCAATGCAATGTTTCTTTTCAAAATGTAGTGGTTTTAGTTTTTTGCAGATAACCAATAGCCTAGCAGATCGGCGATAAAAATGTAAAAGAGACTGTTATGTGTGGATTTGATCCACCATAGCTGTCTCTTTTTTAAGGTACAGGTCGCCTTGCTACGAACATGGCGCCTGTCACCGCATAATCAACCCATCAACCGTGCATGATAAGATTTTCCATCCCACAAAGAAGGAGGCTTTATCATGCTCATCATCACCGAAGCAACCATCAACGCATTTGCCTCGTTCCTCGCGGAGCGGGAGTACGCCGCCGCGACCATCAGCAAGTACGCTCACGACGTCTGCCTGCTTATGGATTACGCCCCGGACGGCATCCCCGACAGGGCGGTGATCGTCGGGTTTCGTGTATACCTTGACGCAAAGAGCTACTCGCCCGCGAGCGTCAACTCCATGCTCGGCGCGGTCAACCTCTTTCTTACGTTCCTCGGCTTAGACTGGCGGCTCAAATATGTCCGCGTTCAGCGCAAGACCTTTCTGCCCGCCGACAAGGAGCTGACGCAAACCGAGTACGAGCGCATGGTGCGGGCGGCAGAGAACGACGGCAACGAACGCCTTGCATTGTTGGTGCAGGCGCTCTGCGCCCTCGGCATATGGGTGAGCGAGCTGCACGCCGTCACGGTCGAAAGCCTCAAAACCGGCGAGGCGCATAAGGTGGGAACCTATGTGATCGTCTCCGCCGAATCGGATGTAGTGCGGCGCATCTACAGACAGTATTTGGAAGGCTACAGCCCGAAGATGATCGCGGACGGACTGATGGAGGATGGCATCTGCACCCCGTCCGGCGGGGAGAAATGGTATCCGAGTACAGTAGCGAGCATTTTGGAAAATGAGAAATACGCCGGAGACCTTCTGATGCAGAAATGGTATGTGGAGGACTACCTGACCCACAGGTGCGTGAAGAACAGCGGGGAGAAACCACAGTACTTTGTGGAAGACGACCACGACCCAATCGTGCCGAAGGCGGTGTTCTACCAGGTGCAGGGGGAGAAGAGGCCGGAGCCTGCCGTGATTACGACGACTTCTTCAGCCGCACGAAGTACACGGTGCCGGAGGG
>JAFUDD010000163.1 GCA_017459315.1 Clostridia bacterium
ATACTGTAAAAAACAGGAAAAGGGAAAGCGTCATAAGCATAAAGAGACACATGACGGCTGTCCGAGAACACTTTTCCGGGCCCGTTTCCGAAAGAAAGGGGGAAACCATGAACGGCTTTTACATCGGCACGGCGACCGCTGCACACCAGGTCGAGGGAAACAATGTCCACTCCGATTTTTGGGTCATGGAACATATCAAGCACTCCGATTTTGTCGAGCCGTCCGGCCTCGCATGCGACCACTACCATCGCTATGAGGAGGATATTGCCTTGCTGAAAGGCGCGGGCGGCAACGCCTATCGGTTTTCCGTCGAGTGGGCGCGGATCGAGCCGGAGGAAGGGCGGTTTGACGAAACGGAAATCGAGCATTACGGCAAAGTGATCGACTGCTGCTTTCAAAACGGCATTACGCCGATCGTCACGCTGATGCACTTTTCTTCCCCTGCGTGGCTGATCAGGCGCGGCGGCTGGGCAAGCGAAAAGGTCGTTTCATATTTTGCCCGCTACGCCAAGCGCGTCGCTGAAGCGTTCGGGGAGCGCCTGCCTTATATCGCCACGATCAACGAGGCGAATATGGGGATTCAGCTCCATAAGATCGTCGCGGACATGATGAACGCGAGCAAGCGTAAGGAGGGCGGCGTGCAGGTCGGGCAGAACAGCGGCCTCGATCTGAAAACGATTCTTTTCGGCATGTTCGAGCAGGGGCGCGCGTTCCATACCAACCCGTTTAAGATCAACACGTTTTTGAAGCCGCGCGACGAAAAGACCGAGCGGTTCGTGATGGAAGCACACGCTGCGGCACGTAAGGCAATCAAAGCCGTTTCACCGCACACCAAGGTCGGGCTGACGCTCTCGCTGTTCGACTATCAGCCGACCGCAGACGGCAGGGAGCAGGCGGATCGGCTTTGGCAAGAGGATTTTGGCTGGTATTTGCCGTACATCCGAAATGACGACTTTTTGGGCGTGCAAAACTATTCCCGCAAGATCGTGGACGCCTCCGGCGCACGGGAACCGGCAAATGGTGCGCCGCTCACGCAGATGGGCTATGAGGATTATCCGTCCTCCATCGGCAATGTGCTCCGCAAGGTCGCAAAGGCGTTCCAGCAGGAACTGCTCGTCACCGAAAACGGCATTGCCACGACCGACGACGCGCGCCGCTGCGCGTTTATCCGCGAAGCATTCGACGCGGTGTTGGCGGCAAAGCGGGACGGCGTGCCGGTGAACGGCTACTTTTACTGGAGCCTGCTCGACAACTTTGAATGGCAGGCAGGCTACGCGAAGACGTTCGGACTGATTGCAGTTGACCGGATAACACAAAAAAGAACCCCGAAGGAAAGTCTTTCGGTTTTGGGACAATGCAGGGAGGCAGAAAAATGAAAAAACTCGATTTCACCACAAACTGGACGTGCAACGGCAAGGCGGTGACGCTGCCGCACGACGCGCAGATCACCGAGCTTCGCAGCAAGGATGCTTCGAACGGCGGCCACGGCTATTTCCCCGGCGGGGTGTATACCTACGAAAAAACCTTTACCGTCCCCGAAGAGTGGCAGGACAAGGATATCGTCCTCGAATTCGAGGGCGTGTATAAGAACGCAACCGTAAAGCTGAACGGAAAGGAATTGGCGTTCCATGCGTACGGCTATACCAACTTCTTTGTGGAATTGGAGAACCTTATTCCCGGTGAAAACACCTTGACCGTCGTTGCGGATAACTCCAAGCTCCCGAACTCCCGCTGGTATTCCGGTTCCGGCATCTATCGCCCGGTGTGGCTGTATGTCTGCGAAAAGAACGGCATCCGTCCCGAATCCGTCAAGGTCGATACGCTGTCGATCGATCCCGCTGTTGTTCGTGTCACTTCCCCGGTGCATGGGATGGTCACGATCTACGACGGCGAAACGCTCGTCGCCTCCGGAGAAGGCAAGGTCGTCGAGCTGACGATTCCGAACGCCAA
>JAFUDD010000164.1 GCA_017459315.1 Clostridia bacterium
AATCTCTCGGGAAAAAAGAAGATGGGCAAGGTGTTCCGCGACGAGGAGGAGCTCCCGCTCGCGTCGAGCCTCAGCGACAACATCCGGACCGCGCTGGACGCGTCCCAATGGCTGATCGTGGTCTGCACACCCGCGCTGCTCGAATCGCGCTGGTGCCTGTTTGAGATCGACTATTTCATCTCGCTCGGGCGGCGCGACCGGATCCTGCTCGTGCTTGCCGACGGCACGCCGGACACGAGCTTTCCGCCGCAGCTTCGCTCGCGAACGGTCGACGGACAGACCGTTTCGGTCGAGCCGCTTGCCGCAAACATCGTGGCAGAAGACACGGCGGGGAGCCTGAGGCTTCTGAATCGCGAAAAGCTTCGCATCCTCGCGCCGATGCTCGGCGTGAACTACGACGATCTCAGACGCCGCGCCCGCCGCCGCAGGATCCGGCTGATCGCCGCGCTGACCGCGTCCGTCCTGCTGATCGGGACCGCGCTCGGCGTCTTTCTGACGCTCAACCGCATCCGGACGGAGGCGCTGCGCAGGGAGGCGGCCGAGCAGGCGCGCATCGCCGAGGAGGAGCGCGTCCGTGCCGAGGAGGAGCGCGTCCGCGCCGAGGAGGAGAAGCGGCAGAAGGAACAGGAGCGAAAAAACGCGGTCTACAGCGATCTCGGCGAGCGGATGGAACGCGCGGGCGCGGCGCTTGCGGAATCCGAAAAGCGCGCCGCCGTAAACATCCTGCTTGAAGCCGTCCGCATCAGCGATGAAAACGACGGCATGCGGCGAACGGAGCTGATCGCGCTGCTGCGCAGGGCGCTCTACATCGAGCCGTTTTCGGTCATCGCGCGTTTCAACAACCGCAACGTCCGCGTCAACGACATCACGGTTTCGCCGGACGGCACGCGCGCGGCGGGCGTCGTCAACAGCAATTCCGTCGCGCTGATCGATCTGAACGCGAACGAGATCCTCTATCAGGTGTCCGCCGGAAAGACCATGCTCACGAAGCTGCAGTTCTCGGCGGACGGCTCGCGCTTTCTGGCGTTGAGCGATTACGGGCAGACGGTCGTCGTGTGGAACGCATCGGACGGCTCGGAGGCGTTTTCCTACACGAGCCGGAAGAACAGTCCATACCATATCGCAAACGCCTTCTTCTGGAAGGACGCAAAGACGATCCTCGTGCAGGACATGGCGGAGTTTTATCTGGTCTCGGAGGACGGAACGCAGACGCTGTTCTACACGGTGGGCGAACAGATGGACGAATACGAACCCGACCGGAATCTGATCTCGTATATCACCGGACGCACGATTTCGGAGATGTACAACTTCCTGACGGACGACTATTCCGGCATGCCGGTGGTGCTTTCCGCCGACCGTTCGCGGATCCTGATCGGCGGCAGGGACGGCAGCACCGCGGCGATCGTGCTGGACGATACCGGAAAGCGGGTCTCGCTGCCGGGCGTTGTGATCGACGGCGTGCAGTATAAGATGCCGGGCGTCTTTTCCGAAAAATGGGCGATGTCGCCCGACGGAAGGACGGTATCGTGCATCTCGCTGATCGGCGTGCTCTTCGGCTGGGACACGGACACCGGCGAGCTGCTGTACATCCGGGGCTTCGAGTATGCGGAGGGATTCGATTTCAGCGCGATCGCGTTTTCCGCGGATTCGACGCGCATCGCCTATACCGCGGAGGATCAGCTCTACGTCACGGACGCCCGCACCGATGAGATCGCGCTGCAGGCGTCGATCGACGAGACCTCGTACGTGCCGGAGCTCGCGTTTTCCGAGGACGGAAAGTATCTTCTGATGACGAACCAGAGCATGTTCATCATCAACGCCGAAACCTGGGCGCTCGAGCTGCTCGAATCCGCGGAGTTCGGCGAAAACTACAACAACATCGTTCAGCTTGAGAACGCGTTTTTGATCACGCGGTTCGACGGAACGGCAAACTTTTACAGCATGCCGGCGATCGCCTCGGTGACGGCGGCGGACGCCTTCGATGGAACGCTTTGCGAACCGGTGCCGCAGTTCCTGCCGGGAAAAGACCTCAAGCTTTTCGGCGAGCATGAGCTTTCGCAGACCTATCTGCAGACGTCGGGCGGCGGCGAAATCGCGCCGCAGCTGATTCTGGCGCGCGGCGGGGCGACGGCTGCGCTCGCGTATCCGGACGGCGCGATCGAGCTGTTCGATACGGACGGCGACGGCAGCGTGAAAACGATGATCGGCGAGCTGTCCTCGAAGCCGGAAGCCGTCGCAATCAGCGAAACCGTGCTGGTCGCGTCGGATCAGGCGGCGCGGCTGCTGTTCTACGATCTCGAAAAGGGCGCGGTGCGCTCGATCGCAACGCCCGGGGCGGTGTACGGCGCGTTCGCGTTCGATCCCGAAGGAACGCTGCTGATGGCGCGCACCGCATCGGCGGACCGGATCGACGTCTATTCGGTCGAGACGGCGGAGCTGCTGTTTTCGATGTGCGCGGCG
>JAFUDD010000165.1 GCA_017459315.1 Clostridia bacterium
GCGGCTGCTTGTTTTGAATTTAACTCCGATAACCTTAACCATATTGCTCCTTATGGGTTCTGTCTGTATCCGTTTTGTGCGTCCTTGGTGCGGACGATCCGATGTTTTCTTTACGGCAGCCTGCACAGCACCCAATCGAGCGTCTGCGAGGCAGTTGCGCGGAAGGTCAGCTGCCGCTTTCCGTCCAGCAACGTTTGTATCATACCCTGTATTCGGGCGGTTGTAAAGGCATCCGAAAGATGTTTTACAATCGGTTTGCAATCCGTATTGTCCATATCCCGCGAGCCGATCTGCAGCTTCAGCGCATCGCTGAGCAGCTCCAGCCACACGTCGAAAAACGTATCGACAAGCTCCGGACTCACGCGCGTTTTCTTTTTCGCGTCGCCGTCCTCCCCCGCCTCCGCGCGCGTGCAGAGCGCCGCCGCTTCGGGCAAGGGCCGCACGCCCTTGCGATACTTTTCAAGGCAGTCGACAGCACCCTTGCGGAACGCGAGCGCATCGGCCTGCGCCATCTTTTCGGCCCGGCCGTAGACGCCGTCCGCCCGCCGTGCGCATTGCTCCGCCGTCGCCGCGTCGACGCCGTTTGCCGTCAGCCGCTTGGCAATCGTTTCCCACGGCTCCGTCTCGGCGCGGATAATCATGCAACGCGAAAGGATCGTCGGCAGGATGCCGGTCTCGACGCCGGTCAGCAGCAGCAGCGTATCCGCCGGCGGCTCCTCCAGCGTTTTCAGCAGTACGTTCTGCACAAGCGGCGTCATCTTATGCGCGTTCAGCAGCACGACGCACCGCCGTCCGCGCTCAAACGCCTCGGCATTCAAAAGCCGCAATACGTCGCGCATCGGGTCGATCGCATAGTCGGACGTCTCGAGATAAAACGGACAGCCTTCGAGCCGTGTCACGTCGTCAGTGTGCAGCAGAAACCGCGCTGCCGCCCGCCGCGCAAAGCCCGACCAGTCGCTTTCCGGCGCACCCGCCAGCAGGATCGCGTGCGGGCAGTCGCCCGTCTCGATATGCCGCAGCCGTTCCTCGTTCGTCATGCGTTCGTTTCCTCCGTGGATGGGATCGTGTCGCCCTCGGTTCCCGCCTTGCATGTGTCGATTGCCGCAAGCAGCTTTGCCCGCAGCGTATCGCTCGCCGAAACGCATATCGCATGCGGCCTGCCGTCGTCATACGTCAGGCAGAGTGTGTCCGCCCGCCGCCCTACGTAGGTGCGTCCCTCATAGCCCGGCAAACCGTTTTGCCACGCGCCGACCGTCACACCGCGCAGCGGCACGGTCAGCAGCAGCGTCTCCTTGCGGCCGACGATTCGATAAACCAGCAGCTCCCGGTCGGTCAGCGTGTAGCGAAACGCCATGAGCCGCAGCCGGTAGACCGCATAGCCGCCCGAAAACAGCGCCGCATACAGCGCGATCTGGAACAGAAGCCGCATCGCCGCGAGCCGTTCAGCCAACCAATGCGACAGCAGGATGCACCCGACCGCCCCGAGCAGAAGCAGCAGATACAGCGCCGCATCGCTGCGAACGATACGCCGCCGCGGCTCCGCGACCTCGGTATGCAAAAATACGGGGATTGTGTCTTCCATAGCCCCCATTGTACACCAAAAAAACACTTCCGTCAATCAAAGAGAAAGAAAATCAAAGAAATTCAAAGAATTCAAAAGATTCAGTTTTCTATTTGCCTATATTTCCAATTATCCGGAATTGCAAATTTCTACCCATCCAGTTAGAATAAATCTCGCGTTCGAGAGAATGAACATCATATTCCTCAGTAGCTCAATGGCAGAGCATTCGGCTGTTAACCGAAGGGTTGTAGGTTCGAGTCCTACCTGGGGAGCCACCAAAAAAGCCCTAAATTAGGGCTTTTTTCATACCTTGCTTGTGCTCATTTCCCAAAAATTTATGCTCATTTTTCAGATTTACTGTATTTTTACTGTATTTTGGTTCAAAATCGATCCCGATATTTGCTTGTATAAATAGGAACAAGGACGCCCGCTTTGACGTCCTTGTCGGTTCATTGCGCGTCACTCTGCGCTTCTGTCTTTGGTTCTGCTTTCTTTCCCAAAAGGTGGGCGTTCAGCGTCTGTACGCCTTCTTCGCGCTTCGCGTTTGTCAGATGCGTGTAGATCATCAGCGTTGTATGGATGTCCGCATGACCGGCGATCTCCTGCGTCACCTTGACGTCGACGCCTGCCTCATGGCACATCGTGATAAACGTATGCCGAAGCTGATGCGGCGTAAACGGTTCGATTGCAACGACCTTCGGATTGCTGCGGCTCCTATCTCTCCCTCCCGCCTGAATGTTCAGATAATGCATATAGCTGTCCCAAGAGGTCTTCCAAGCCGTATCTGTCATGACCGTTCCCTTTGCCGACGGGCAAACCATTACGCTCGTCGTATTCTTTTTCGCCTCCGTCAGAATCTCATACAGCGGATCGACAATCGGCACTTCCCGCGTTCCGGCTTTTGTTTTCGGTTTCTTGATCCGTGCCTGATTCTTGGCTTCAAATGCCAATGATCGCCACACGCGAATCACGTGCTTTTTGAAATCAATGTCCGTCCATTGGAGCGCAAGGAGTTCTCCGCGCCGCAGTCCGGCGTACAGCATCACCATGACAGGAACGCCCATCCGGTGTCCTTTATAGGTTTTCTTCACGAGCGCGATCTGCTCCTCGGTCAGCGGCAAACGCTTTTCCGGTTCGATGGACGGGACTTTCACCCGTTCAAATACATTCCGAACGAGAATATCATTGTCCTGCGCCAACCGTAACACCTGCGAAGCAACCTGCTTTACATGGCTCATGAGCTTTGTGCTGTACCCATTCCTTGCCATTCGATTGATGATGGTCTGCAGATGCGCGTTGCGAAGCTCCGTCAGCTGCATATACTTCAATTCCGATAAATGATTGTTGCAGATGGAAACGTATTGCTTACGGACGCTCTCCGAAATCGTCGGCTTGTACTCCTTGCAGAGCAATTCCGCAAATTCGCCGAATGTCGCGTTTTCATGGATTGGCAGCATTCCGTTGGACAGTCTTTCCTTATACTCTGCGACCTTATCTTCGAGTTCTTTCTGCGTATGTGCGTAGATCACCTTCCGATCCGGACGACCGTCCGCTTTACGTCCGACCGTGACGCAGCGCTGATACAGCCCGTCATCCCGCTTCTTTGCCCGTGCCATACTACACCTCGATCAATTCTGCGCGGACGATCTCGTCGGCGCGGTTACGAATGTTATTCATTGCTCCCACCCATGCCATCTGATCGCGGCGTTTCAGGTCTTCTGTCACACCCTCGGCTTTCGCCATCTGATTCACCAGCGTTTCCGTCATATCAAGCGCGACTTCGTTCGTGTCGATCAAGTGCTGTGTCAGCGTGCCTTTCATCAGCAGGGCGTTGTAAGTGCCCTTGCGGTGTTCTTTGAGAAAGCGTTTCCGCCGCCAGCCCCATACGCCGATTTCACCCTCCGGCTGCGGATCGAGCGTCAGGTTCGGAAGCTGGTAATTGCCCTCTTGTCTGTAGGTAATGTTCATGGTCAATGCTCCTTTCGATTTTTTGTCACTTTAACGAATAATTCATCCTGCTAAGATTTGCAACTTTGCGATACGAGAAATTTTATCACTGGCAAAGGTATTTCTTTTTTGTCAAGAACGGCGTCTGCGATCGGCTCTACTGTGAAGAAGATTTCGATCGTGTCACCGCTCATAGCCCCGTCTCCGCGCATTTTTGTTCTTTCCTTTCTCGGTAGGTTTCTGCAATTTCGCCTGCTCCTGCAAGATACGTTTCTTTTCCTCGATCTCGCGGGATCGCAGCAACACGTCCGCGCAAAGTTTCAAGTCCCGGCGCAATTCCTTTCCGGTGTCGGAAAGTACTTTCAGGCGATCTTCGATCTCGCTTTTGCGCTCTTCCGTCGTACCGGTTCTGCGCCGTTCGTTGTAGAGTTCCGTTCGTTCGGATTGCAGATCGGACAATTTCTCGGAAAGCGTTTTCTGTAACGACTGCACCTGTTCTCCGGTATCGAGCTTGTGCCGAAACAAGAATTTCGATTGTTCCGAGATCGCGTCCAACCGTCGCAAGTCAGCTTTCAGAACAAATGGATAACGTTGGTTCGATGTTGCTTTCGCCTCGCGCAGCTTGCGCAGATAAAAGAAATACAGCGCTCGAAGCCCTTTCCATGTGACCTTCGACAAGCGGAAATCGCCCTGAACCTTAACCCGTTTCTTCGGTTTCTGCGGCGTCGGCGGATCGTCGGTTCGGAACGACTGTGACAGAATCCGGCGCGTGATCGCCTGCTCTGTATAGCGGCTGCCGAGCGATTTCATTCGCACAAACCGCTGCATACCCGGTGCCTTTACCCGCAGGATGTTCCCACGGGATTCAAAGGTATAGCCCTTCTTCCGCATGGCGGCGTAGAACTGCTGATTGGTCAAACTGATCTTAAA
>JAFUDD010000166.1 GCA_017459315.1 Clostridia bacterium
AAGCGGCTTTGCCACCGCCGACTTTGCGAACAACTGGCCGCTGTTCTCCCAAATGATCCTTGTGTTTCTGATGTTCACGGGCGCGTGCGCCGGCTCCACGGGCGGCGGCTTGAAGATGAGCCGCATCATGGTGCTGTTCAAGACCTGCGGACAGGAGATCCATCACCTGATCCATCCGCGCGCCGTAACGGTGGTGCGGCTGGAGCATAAACCGGTGAACCACGGCATGATCCGCGCTACGCTGAGCTTCTTTACCTTTTATATCGCCATCCTTGCGGCATCCACGCTGCTGCTTTCGCTGGATAACGGCGACTTTACGACCAACTTCACTGCCTCGCTTGCCTGCCTCAGCAATATCGGACCGGGGCTCGGCAAGGTCGGCCCGATTGGGAATTACGCGTTTTATTCCGGCGCGTCCAAGGTCATGCTTGCGCTGGAGATGCTCGCGGGCAGACTGGAGCTGTTCCCGATCATCGTGCTGTTCGGCATGGTGGGGCACAGATCCCGCAATGGTAACTGAGAAAATCGTATCAGACGAAAAAGGACCCGTACGGGTCCTTTTTGTATGCGGCGTTTCAGTCCTCCAGCCGCTTGAGCTTGTTCGGGTTGGCGATGACGAGCAGCTCTATGTCCTCCGTCAGCGGCGCGGCGGGGTCGATGCCGGCCTTTACCGTGCCGTCCGGGTGCCGGATCGCCACAACGTTGATCTCATAGCGATTTCTGAGGCGCAGCTCGCCGAGCGACTTGCCGAGCCATTCCTTCTTCGGCGTCAGGCTGATAACGCACAGATCGTCGCTGATATGGAAAAACTCCAGAAAATTGTCGGACATGAGCTTTCGCGCGGTCTGCGCGGCGATCTCGCGCTCCGGGTAGATGATCTCGTCCGCACCGACGCGGGTGAGAATGTCGCCCATGCGCGTGGAGGCGGCTTTGGCGATCACGTGCGACACGCCGAGTTCTTTAGCGACCATGACGCACATGATGCTCGATTCAAGACTGCTACCCATCGATACCACGACGGTGTCCATTGCCTGCAGACCGATGTTTTTGATCGCGTCCGGGTCGTGCAGATCGACCACGATCGCGTCGCTCACAAGGCCCGCAAACTGGTTGACCACAAGCTCGTCGTTGTCCGCGATCAGTACGTCGGCTCCCATTTTGCAAAGCTCGTGCATTAAAAACTGTCCGTAGCGCCCCATACCCAGTATGGCGATTGATTTACCCATCGGTTTCCTCCTTATCCGACATAGAAGCTGCCATTGGCATGTCTGATCTCGTTTTTCTGTGCCTCGTCCCCGCCGAAGAATAGCGCGAGCGAGATCGGCCCGATGCGGCCGAGATACATGCAGAGTATAATGATCCACCGTCCGGCGACGGATAGGTGCGCCGTGATCCCCTTGGAAAGACCGACCGTCGCCGTCGCGCTGAAGACTTCATACAGCGTGTCCGACAGCGGCAGCCCGTCGGTGAGCAGCAGCGCCGCGCTCATGCCAAGCGATACCGTCAGGCTCACAAACAGGATCGAGGTCGCTTTGCGGATCAGCGCCGGGGAAACGCAGCGGCGAAGCAGTACGGTTTCGCTGCGGCCGCGCACGTGCGCGAGCGCCTCCGCGACCAGAACAAGCATCGTTACGGTCTTGACGCCGCCCGCCGTTCCCATCGGGGAACCGCCGATGAACATATACAGGCAGCCGATCAGCACCGTCGCGTCCGTCAGACCGCCCTGCGGGATCGCCGCAAAGCCTGCCGTGCGGAAGGTGACCGACTGGAACAGACTGTGCAGCAGCTTCTGCCCGAAGGGCATGGCGCCGAGCGTCGCCGGGTTGCGGTATTCCAACAGCAGCACAAGCCCCGTCCCGGAGGCGATCAGCGCAAGCGTCAGCCAAAGCACAAGCCGCGAATGTACCGAAAGCCGCGCTTTGCCGTGCCGCAGCCGACTGCCGAGCACGGCCTGACAGTCGAACCATACGACGAAGCCGAGCCCACCGAGCACAATCAGCGCCATCGTGACCGACAGCACCCAGGCATTGTCCGCATAGGACAGCAGACTGTCCGGCCCGATCAGATCCAGCCCGGCGTTGCAGAACGCCGATACCGCATGGAAGATCGAGAACCAAACTCCCTTGACAAGACCGTACCGCGGAACGAACGCAAAGGCATAGAGCAGCGCACCGACGCCCTCAACGGCGAAAACGCCGACAAAGACGCGGCGCAAAAACCCCACAAGGCCGGAGATCGAATCGAGGCTGAACGCGTCGCGCAGCAGTACGCGGTCGCGGATCGAAAGCCTGCGCCGCATCAGCAGCAGAATGGAGGACGAAACGGCGATCACGCCGAGGCCGCCGAGCTGGATCAGCAGCAGGATGACGAGCTTGCCGAACAGCGACCAATGTGCATAGGTGTCCACAACCACAAGTCCCGTCACACAGACCGAGGTGGTGGCGGTGAACAGCGCCGTCAAAAACGACGTGTGCGCGCCGGGCGCCGCGGCAAACGGCAGCCAAAGCAGCCCGGTTCCGAGCAGGATCAGCAGCAGGAAGCCGAGCGGAATAATCTGCGCCGAGGTCAGCCGCCGCGGCACTGTGCGGTTGTGGAGAACGTCTTTTTTCATTTTATATAGTATATCGCATCGGACGCCGATTTGCAAGTGGGAAGAGAGGCGCCTGCGGCGCAGGGCGCATTTCATGGCAAACGCTTGCCGCTTGCCGATTGTGAACCTATGGTCATGAGCAAAACACGGCTCAATCCGTATGGGGATAAGGAAAGAGGTGTATGGCTTATCAAAAAGAGTGTACAGCAGGAGCAATCGCTTTTTTGACACGTAGGAAAACGTTCTTTTTGTTCCATCTGTCCCCAACGGTTTTTAATATTATCCATATAAAAAGTATATGGGTTACAACGCCTTAGGCAATCCTGTTTGCCTCGAAAAAGCAAAACAGCATTTGACAATATAACCTATATATATTTAATATATTTAACATATAGATTTGTTGGGGACAAAAGGAACAAAAGGAACAGTTTATACCGACACAAAAGCGAAGGGAGAAAGCGTACACAAGTCTTTTGCACGCAGAGATACCTCGTCGTTCCTCCTCGGAATGACGGCGAGGGGTGGCAATACTGTGTCATTCCGAACGAAGTGAGGAATCTCGGAAACCGAAAAGCGCGGACACGTCCCACGCCAGCA
>JAFUDD010000167.1 GCA_017459315.1 Clostridia bacterium
GTCATTTGGTCGTACTCTAAATCCTCTTTTAACTGATTCTTTATGTACTCCTCTATTTTCTTTGCATTTTTACCTACAGTATCTACGTAATAGCCTCTGCACCAGAAATGTCTATTGCCATACTTGTACTTTAAGTTCGCATGTGCGTCAAATATCATCAGCGCACTTTTCCCTTTTATGTAGCCCATAAAGCTCGATATACTCATCTTTGGCGGGATACTCACCAGCATATGTACATGATCCGGCATTAGGTGCCCTTCAAGTATCTCTACGCCCTTATAATTGCATAGTTGTCTTAATATCTTCCCTATACTTTCCCGGTATTGATTGTAAATGATTTTTCGTCTATACTTGGGGGTGAACACAATGTGGTACTTGCACAGCCATTTTGTGTGCGCTAAACTGTTTTCCTGTTTAGCCATAAAAGCCTCACTTCCTTTCTTTTGTTTGAGAGCTTGGACTCCCTCATTCTATCGGAAGTGAGGCTTTTTGTGTACAACTTCTTGTCTCGCACCCGCATAGCGGGTGGTTTTTTGTTTCGCTTCGCTCAACTGCCTGAAGGCGTAAGAAAAAGGAACGTGCCGACCGGCACGTTCCTGCGGACGAAAGCAGTACGTTCGTTTGCACGCAGTACGGCAGCGCAAGCCGAAACTGCCCGCAAAGCACCGTCAGGACAGATAATGGATCC
Organism: Clostridia bacterium; assembly: GCA_017459315.1. The sequence goes on from JAFUDD010000167.1 coordinate 689, forward strand.
TTTTGGGATCGAAGCGTTCCTCCTGCGTCCGCGATTCGGCCGGATAGCCGAGCGGCACAAGCGCAAACGGCCGCAGCGTCGGCGGGATGCCGAGCACCTGCGCGACGCGATCCATGCGTTCCTCCTCCGGCGCGATGCCGAGCCACACGCCGCCGAGTCCCTCCGCCGTGATCGCCAGCAGCAGGTTTTCGGTCGCAATCGCCATGTCGATCTGCGCATACTGCGGCACCCAAAGCCCCTCCGTGCGATAGCACGGCACGATCACGACCGGCGCGTTTTTGGCGCAGCCCGCATAACGATGCACCTTGGACAGGGCTTCGATCATTTCGCGGTCGGTCACCACGAAAAACTCCCACGGCTGCTGATCGCCCGCCGACGGCGCCGCCATCGCCGCGCGCAAAAGGCGTTCGATTTTTTCCGGCTCCACCGGCTTGTCCGTGTACTTGCGAATACTGACGCGTTCAAAAATCTCTTTCATGCTTCCTCCTTGCTGTGATGAATGAGCCACGCAAAGCCCTTGGCCGTGCGCAGCAGCGGGTCGGCAAAATGATTGCCGGGGTTCCATTCCAAAATACTGTCCGTGCCCGCCGTGTCGATTGCCGCGGCAAACAGCCGGATACGGTCGCCCACCGTCGCCATCAGACGGTTTTTCGTCTTCTCCTCCCGGTCGCCGAGGCTCAGATAGATATGCTTTGCGTTCGGCCTGCGGGCGCCGTAGGTTTCATAAAAGTCCGGGTACCACACCGAGGGCGACACCGCGGCGACACCGGCAAAGGCGTCGCTTTCATACGCCGCCCACAGCGCAAACAGCCCCGCGAGCGAATACCCGCCGAGCAGCAGCGTCCGTCCCCGAAACTGCGGCAGCACCTCGGCTTCGAGCATGGCAAGCGTCGCCTTCGCTTCACCGCCGAACGGGACCTTGCCGAACACCGGCGGCGCAGGCCACGGCGAAAGCTCCCGATCCCAATCGGTCACGGTCACGACCGCGTGGCAAAACGGCACGTCGGTCATCGAACGAATAAGGCTGCTTTCCTCGCCCATGTCAAAGCCGTCGCGCGCGTCGGCCATTTCGAGCAGCACGATCTTGGCGTCCGGCTCGCCGTACAGCATAAGCGGTCTGTCCATCGTGTCCTCCTCCTTGTCGGCTCTATTGTAACACATCTTTCTCCCTGCCGCCAGCCGTTTTTATACAGCACGGTTGCGTTTTCGGATAGCGCATAGTATACTGTACGGAGAACCCAAAGGAGGCCGACGGTATGGGCATTATCCGCGCAACGCTCGATGCGGCGCACAGCGTTTTGCAGGAGCAATGGAAGGAAGCATTTTTCTGCGACGCGCTCGGCGAAAACGTGCTGATGGCGCGCGGCCGCAAGCGCATCAGCCAGAGCAGCGCCAACAGTCGTGCGGACGACCGCGTGATCACGAACGGCTCGCTGCTGTCCGTGGCGGACGGGCAGGCCGCGGTCGTCGTTTCGATGGGCAAGGTCATTGACGTTTGCACCGAGCCGGGGCCGCATATCTTTGTGGACGAAAACCACCCCGGCGGCGTGAAGGGGTATTTCCGCGACGTATGGAGCCGCATCGGCTTCGGCGGCGGCGACGTGCAGCCGATCACCCACGCGGTCTACTATATCAACACGAAGGAGTCCGTCGGCAACCGCTTTATCACGCCCGCGCCGGTGCCCGTGGCGCTCGGCGATCCGGCGCTTAAGCTTTCGCTTGACGCAAGCGTGCTGTGCGAGGGCGTGTATTCCTATCGCGTGGCCGACCCCGCCGTGTTCTATCGCGCGGTGACGCACCTTGCCGGTATCTACACGCGCGACCGGCTGCATAAGCAGCTCGAAGCCGAGCTGTTGACCGCGCTGCAAGCGGCGCTGACGGCACTCGTCAAGGAAGGCGCGCGGCCGAGCGACCTGCCCTCGCTGACGCCGCAGCTGTCCGAACGGCTGCAGGCCGAAGGCGACGCCCGGTTTCTCCCGCGGTTCGGGCTTGCGCTTGTTTCGGTCGGCATCTCGTCGCTGTACGTGCTCGACGCAAAGCGGATCGCCGAGCTGCAGGCGCATGCCGTATTGAAGGATCCTGCCATGGCAATGGCGCATTTGGCGGGCGCGACCGCCGCAGCGATGCAGAGCGCCGCACAGAACGGCGACAGCTGATTTTTTCCATAAAAACAGACTGCCGGAGAAAGCGATTCTCCGGCAGTATTTTTATGGCTGTTTTCTATTTTTGTTTACCCTTTCGAAATAGAAACTTCCTTGCAGCCGAAAGGATGATCTTATACGGCGGCGGGAGCAGCGCCTTATCGGCCTCAACGAGCTTATCGCGGATCGGGAGGCTTTGCGGACAATGCTTTTCGCACTTGCCGCACTTGATGCACGCGGTTGCATAGGCCGAGCCCTCACGCAGCGCGACGGCCTGTGCGTATTGCTTTCGCCCGTCGAATTTGGATTCGGCGTACATCATATTGTACGCGGCGAAGATGCCCGGAATGTCGATCCCCTTGGGGCACGGCATGCAGTAGCGGCAGCCCGTGCAGCCGACCTTTTCCTTGGCGCGGATCTCCGCGATCACGTCCCGCACCAGCGCGCGATCCGCGTCGGTCATGCAGCCGGGCAGCGCCGCATCCGCAATGCGGCAGTTCTCGCGCACCATATCGAGCGAGTTCATGCCAGACAGCACGCAGGTCACACCGGTTTGATCATACAGCCATCGTAAACCCAGCTCCGCGGGCGAATAGCCCGTGCCGGACGCCGCGATCTTCTTTTTCGCGCTCTCCGGCAGCAGGTTCACGAGCTTGCCGCCGCGCAGCGGCTCCATGATGACGACCGGGATGCCGAGCGCCTCGGCGCGCTCCAAGCCCTTGCGCCCCGCCTGCGCGTGCTCGTCCAAATAGTTATACTGGATCTGGCAGAAATCCCACGGATAGGCTTCCAGGATTTTAACGAACATTTCCGTATCGCCGTGGTAGGAAAAGCCGATGTTGCGGATCTGCCCCGCCGCCTTCTTCTGTGCGATCCAGTCCTCGATGCCGAGCTTTTGCAGCTTTTCCCATTGCACGTAATCCGTGAGGTGATGCATGAGGTAGTAATCGACATACGTGGTTTTCAGGCGCGACAGCTCCTCGTTGAAAAACTTATCGAGCGCGGCGGCGCTGCCGATCATGTACTGCGGGAGCTTCGTCGCAATGTTGACCTTTTCCCGGATGCCGTTGCGCTCCAAAATCGTGCCGAGCGCAACCTCGCTGCCGGGGTAGATGTAGGCCGTGTCGAAATAATTGACGCCGAGCCGGTACGCCTCCAAAAGCTCCTGTTCGGCCTTGTCGAGGTCGATCCGGCCGCCCTTTTGCGTGAAACGCATGCAGCCGTAGCCGAGCGCTGAGATCGGCTCGCCGTGCTTGTCCTTGCGGTATTGCATAATGATTTCCTTTCCGTGGAGATAGTTTATTTCCGATACGCCGAAAGCCGCATCCGGTACGCCTTGTTCTGCGCCGGATCGAATGGCCAAAGCAGCGTCGTTTCCGCTTCCGGCCTGCCGAACCGCCGTATATCCGTCATGCCCTGCGCCGCGCCGTCGATGCCGCCCGCCACGCCGACGCGCTCGGCTTCCAAGCCGATCAATACGGTTTGCTTGGCCCATGCAAACAGCGCGTCGTTCACGCGCCCGACAGCGGCGGGCAGATACCCGCGAAGCTGCGTCAGCACCCTGTCCGTATCGAGCGGCGCATAGCGGGCGATCACCCCTGCGATCCGCGCAAACGGCACAAGCAGCTGCGAATGTACGCCGATGCAGACCGCGCTGTCGCATAGCTCTGTTTGCGCCGTCAGCGGCGACGGCGTGCGCTCTTGCATGGCGGCGTCCATGCCCGACAGAAAACGCGCCGTTACGTCGATTCTTTCGCCGCGCGCGTGCGCCCTTGCCGCGTTCACCATATCGTCCGCAAACGCGCGATAGGCTTCGTCCGAAACGCCCAAAAGATCGGCGCACAGCACCGTCACGCTTTCTGCGTCGATGCTTTGCCTTTGCAGGCCCGCTTGCATCGCGGCCTCGTCGCGGTCGAGCAGCGTTATTTGTGCATGACCCGTCAAGCGCCGCAAATCGAAATCGTTGCACGCGCCTGCGCCGACAAGCAGCAGCCGCCCGCCGGGCGCGGTATTGGTCAGAATAAAATCCGTCACGGCCTGCCGATACGCCGCCCACGCCTCATAGGCATTCGGGATTACGGTCAGGCGGGCAAGCTCGTCATAAAGACTGCTCATGCGTAGCTGTGAATGCCGGGCAGGAACGTGTTCACGCCGATGTAGGTGAACATGACGCAGACGAAGCCCGCGACCGCAAAGATCGCGGCGGCCTTGCCGTGCCACCCGCGGCGGATGCGCAGATGCAGGTACGTCGCGTAGACGATCCACGTGACGAGCGACCACGTTTCCTTCGGGTCCCACGACCAATAGCTGCCCCACGCGCGCTCCGCCCAGATCGCGCCGGTGACGATGGTGAACGTCAAAAACAGCAGGCCGAGTGCGACGCTGCGGTAGCTGATCAGATCCAGCTTTTCCTTGTCGGGGATATGCCGATCCAAAAAGCCCTTGGCCTTCATCTTGTCGCGCAGCAGAAAGATGATCGACAGTACGAACGACACGCCGAACGCGCCGTAGGCAATGATTGCGGTGGAGACATGGAAGCCGAGCCAGTTGCTCCGAAGCGCCGGCATCAGCTCATGCACCTCCTTCGACTGCATCGCGGCATAGCCGATGATGAGGAAGATCACCGGCGCGGCGAACGCGCCGAGCACCGGGAACTTGAACTTGATCACAAAGATCAGCGACACAAGGCACAGTCCCCACGCGAACGAGGTTGCAAACTCATACTGGTTCGTGAGCGGCAGCCGCCCCGCGCCGATCCCGCGGCAGACGAGCGCCGCCGTGTGCAGCACAAGGCCCAATATCTGCAGGCCGACGGCGATCTTCGCCACCGGGTCCTTTTTGATGGCGATAAAGACAAAGTACAGGATCATTGCCGCAAAGTAAAGCAGCATGACGATCGTGAACAGTACATTTTCCACGGCTAACATCGTTTATTCCTCCGTCTCCTTCGATTCTGTCGCGCCGGGCGCGGCCTTCTTGAACCGTTCCCGATACAGCGCGCCGCCCTTTTTGCTCTGCCCGCACATCGTCCATGTGCCGTCCGCGTCCTGCACCGCCCATACCTTTTCGGGCAGCAGGTAGAACGCGAGCACAAGGCCGAGCGTCGTCACGATCCCGCCGGCAAGCGCAAGCCCCGTAAACCGGTCGCGCTTGATTTGCAGCAGCGTATAGCTTTGCGGCTCGGTGAATGTGACCTCATATTCGTCGATCGTCAGCGGCTCGTCCGCCAGCAGCACATTCATGCCGACGAACCGATCCGTCTGCGTCACGGGATCGAGATAGTAGACCGCATACAGGTACGCGGGGTTGTTGAGGCTGCCGGACTGCGTCTGCGGCCCGACGCCCGGGACAAGCACATAATCGGGGTAAAACGCCATAAAGATCACGCGCAGACCTGGCATATCGGTGATCGGCAGCGCGTCGCCCGCGCAGACGACCTCGCTTTGCAGCGGCACGCCGTCCTTTTTCACGTTGATCCTTGCCGCCCAGCCGGTCGAGTTCTGATAGAACGTCATGCCGAACAGCTTCGCGGGGTTGTTGACCGAAATCGTCGCGCGCTGCTCGTCCGGCTGCGTCGTGCTGCCCTGCGGCGCGCGGAACACCGTGATGTCCGCAATATACTGCGCCACGGTATCGTCCTCGCGCAGCTCCACACGAAAATCGTCGATCGTCACATATAAGCCGGTGTCCCCGATGGCGCGGGTCTGCCCCGCCACGCCGTAGGCCACGTATTCGGTCTTGGTGAACTGACCCAAAGAAAAGCCCAAAATCAGCAGCAGGATGCCGAGGTGACACACCCATGCGCCCCAAAGCCCGATCCGGTTTTTCGACGAAAAGCGCATCGCTTTTCCGTCCCGTTCGGTCTGCATCGCCTTGGGCATGTGCAGCGCGGCAAAGACGGCGTCCGGATCGGTCACGCCCTCGACCTTGACCGTCGCCGCGGCGTCGTTCGCCTTTGCCGGGTCGGCCTCGGCCTTGGTGCGCTCGATCAGCTGCGGCAGACGGATCACGTTGCAAAGCAGAAGGTTCAGCACCAAAAACGCGTTGATTGCAATAAACCACCAGCTGTGGAACGCATCGTCAAGGCTGAGCGCCACGATCAGCGCCGCCGTGCGCTCGGAATAGCGCGCCGCGTACCATTCATAGCTTTGCCCCTGCGTGACGAAGCTGCCCGCCGCGCAGGCGAGCGCGAGCACCACGAGCAGAATGATCGCAAACCGCATTGAGGACAGGAATTTCCAAATTTTGCGTACTGTATCCATCATGAAATCTTCTCCGGCAGAAGAATCTGCCTGAATCTGCGCCATGAGCGCAAATCAAATTTTCAAAAAGCGCGGCGGAAAGCTGTATCTCCGCCGCGCCCTTCCGTTGGGGATTGTTACCGGCCGAGCAAAGCCATGCCCTCGGCGATCCGCGCCTCTGCGGTATCGAGGCAGTAGAACGCCAGCTCGGAGTTGTGCGCGCCCTCGGCATTCTCGACATAGCAGAAGTCGAAATACCATTGCGCCGTGCGGTAGACCTCGCGCACCGCGTCGAGCTCTTCCTCGCTCATTGTGCCGGCGGCGACGGTTTCCGCAAGCGCGGTCTTAAAATCGCTCAGCTTGTTGCCGACCTCGGTTTCCCGCGCGGTCACGCGATCCTGCAGACGGCGCACCATCGTCACCATGTCGGTGTCCTCATGGCACTGCGCGCAGGTGGACAGCAGCGTGGGATTCTCCAGCGGGCTGACAAGCTCATGGCTGTGGTAAACCGTGCCGTCCTCGGCCTGCTCCATCGGCATGTGGCAGTCCGCACAGTTCAGCAGCGCGGCATGCTTGCCGGAAAGGTACGTTTCCATCTCCGGGTGCTGCGCCTTCAGCATCTTTGTCCCGGTGCTCGGCTGTACCCAGTCATAGAAGCCGACCGAGCCGTCCGGCATGACCATGCTGTTGTAATACGCCAAGATCGCATCCGGCGACATCGAAGCCATGTCGCTGTACGGCATCATCGTTTCGCTGTCGGTCGGGGTGAAGTAGTATTCGATGTGGCATTGGCCGCAGGAGAGCGTCGCGGGGTCGATGGTGCCGACCGCGCTGCCGAGCGCCTTTGTGACATACGAATGTGTGATCGTGATCTGCCCCGCGTTGCCCGCGTCGTTGCCGTGGCAGGTGTAGCAGGAGACATTCTCCTCCATCATTGCCATGACCTCGTCAAACGGCATCGAGTAGACCGACACGCCGAGGTCGTTGACGAGCTTCGTAAAGTTCGGCGTCTTGCAGGTTAAGCAGTTCGCCTTGGCGTGCGGACGCTCGGTCTTGGCAACGTCGGCAAGCGTGTATTCATGACCGCGCGCCGAGCCGTAGTCCTTCGCAAAGCCGTAACCCTCATAGATGTTCACAAGGTACGGATCCTGCTCGAGATAGCTCACGACATAGCTGTTCTTGCTGTTCGCGCCCATTGTAGCGACGATGTAGGGATAGGTTGCCGCCCAGTCGGACGCGTTCACCGTGCCGTCCTTGCTTGTGGCGGCGGGCGCGGCGACGTTTTGATATTGAATGTCGCTCCGGGTCAGCGGGCCGATCGAATCGCGGTTGACGAGGTGATACATCACATCCTCGTTCGTCGCAATGCCGCCGAGCAGCAGCAGGACCGTCAGAACGATAACCGCGCCGATGATCAGCTTCAGCGCCTGATTTCTCCATTCCATAGCGAACCCTCCTTATGCCGCGGGCGTGTCGCTCTTTGCAAGCGGCGGGGTGATGACCTTTGCGGGACACTTTGCGACGCACTTGCCGCATTGCATGCAGGTGTCGTAATTGACATGCGCAAGGTTATTGGTGACGGTGATCGAGCCGGTCTCGCACTGCTTGGTGCAGAGCATACAGCCGATGCAGCCCGCCGAGCAGACCTTCTTGACCTGCGGCCCCTTGTCCTTATTCGAGCATTGCACCGAAACGTGCTTGCTTTCGGGCACAAGCTCGATGAGTCCCTTCGGGCATGCCTTGACGCACAGACCGCAGCCGACGCACTTGTTCCGGTTCACGACCGCCACGCCGTCCACGACATGGATCGCATTTTGCGGGCAGACGCCGACGCAGGAGCCGAGGCCGAGACAGCCATAGTCGCAGTCGGCCAGATTCAGGCCGGACAGCTCCGCCGAGCGGCAGTCCTTGATGCCGACATAGTTGCCCTGGTTCTTGGTGACCTCGCAGGAGCCCTTGCAGCGAACGAACGCGACCTTGCGCTCGACCGCCTCCGCGTCCTCGCCCATGATGCCGCCGATCTTTTCGGCGACCGGCGTTCCGCCGACCGGGCAGACATTGACCGGGGCGTCCCCCGCGAC
>JAFUDD010000168.1 GCA_017459315.1 Clostridia bacterium
ACAGGACGCCTGCCAGCAGGGAAAGCAGAAGGAGCCAGGCCCAAACGACCGACTTGGTCGAAACGACGGCGACTTCCGGGTTCGCGGAGGAAAGGTTCAGAACGGCATACTGCCCGATCGCGGTATACGGAATCTGCGTCCATGTATCGTCATGCTTTTCGTAAAAACGGAGATGCTCGGTCTGCGCGTCCGGCAGCGTCATGCGAACCGTATGCGAAGCGCTGCCATCTTCCGGGAGCGTGAGCCGCCACTGCTCGCGGAGCAAAAATCCGATCTCCGCCTGCGGCAGCGTTCCCTGTGAAAAGCAGGAGAAATACTCTCGGATAGCGGCTTCACCGTTGCCGATCAAAACCGGGAACAGCTCGGTCTGCTGCGGCATCGGCTCGGCAAGCAGCACATCCGTATCGGAAAACAGCCCCTGTGCAAAGAACACCGGCCGTCCGTCCGCGCGGACGGCGTCGGAGGCAAGTGCGGTTTCATAGGGATAGTACAGTGCGGTCACGACCGTATCGCGCGTGACGTCTTTAAGCGCCGTCCGATCCCAACGTCCGTAACTGCCCTGTTGATAGGGAACGGGCGGAAAGCTGTCGGCAAGAAGCGAATCGCCGTAGCCGACCGAAACGGTCTTGACCGTCCTGCCGTCCGCGACGAATGTCACCGTAAGCGCGGAAAAATCGGTCGGCAGCTCGGACAGGGTCTGGAGGGAGCGATAGGAAATCGGCTCCGCCTGCTCCGCATACCCGATTCCGTTAATTCCGCCAAGCTCGTCCGCAAGATAGCGATTGGCACGATACAAGCCCTCCGCTCCACCTGCGACCGTACCGGCAAATTGCCCGTCCGCAGAAACAGAAACGACGGCGACGCAATCCGAAACCAAGCTGCCGGACTGTTCCGCGGAATCGGTATACCCGCTTCCGACGATCCCGCCAATGTAGGACTTGCCCGATACCGTGCATTTTGCAAACGAACCGTGTACCTTTGCCTGCGTCAGCCCTGCAATCCCGCCGACATACGAGCCGGTTTCGGACGCAACCGCGCCGTAATTGATGCTGTCGTCGATGATTCCGATCGTCATTTTGCCGCACACGCCGCCGGCATAGCTGCGTTTTGCCGAAACCCTGCCGAAATTGCGGCAGCCGCTCAGCGCTGCGCGGTATTCATAGAGATTATCGCGGAGCAAGGTGAACGCGCTTTCCAAATCGTTCTCGGGATCGAGCAGCGATTCAAAGCCCATCGTCCCTGCAATACCGCCGACATTGACGTCGCCCGTGATCGAACCGCTGTTTTGACAGGATGCGACCTTTCCCTCCCGCATCTCGGACAGCATGACCTCGGACACATCCGAGATCCGTTCCGCAGGGTCGGCAAGCGCCGCGTCGAACACGGCTGTATACAACTCGGAAATCTTCTCGTTGACGGCGAGAAGATCCTTTGTCAGCTTTTCGGACAGATCACCCGCCGCCGCGGAAGCCAGCCCGAACTCCTCGGACAGTTTGACAAGCGCAGCGGAAACATCCTTGAGCGAAACAGTCATACCGACGCTTGCGCCGGCGTTTGCCGAGCCGGTCACGCTGCCGCTGCCGGACACGCTGCCGGAAGCGTCGCCCAAACTGCCGCCGACGCCCGCGCCGAGCGCGC
>JAFUDD010000169.1 GCA_017459315.1 Clostridia bacterium
AGCCGCCCGAATGTACCGAAGCGCCGGTTCCCGCGGCAAAGCCCGCTCCGCTGTGGCCGTGGCTTTTGCTCGGCGGCGCGGCGCTGCTGACCGGCGGCGCGATCCTGCTGCTCCGGCGCAGAAAGAAATCCTGAAAACTCCGGCGCATATCGCCGTTTCCCCGCAAGGACGGGGAGCATTGCATCAGAAAGGCTGAACCAAACTTCCCATGAAACTGCGCATTCGAACCGTTATCCTGTTGTTATGCACGCTGCTGCTCCCGCTGCCGGCGTATGCCGAGGTGCCGGACGATCTGTTCACCGACGAGGAGGTCGTGGTAGAGGATCGTGAAAACGGGCATTGGTCCTATTCGAGCGAGGCGCTCTCCATCGTGATCGACCGACATGAAACGAAGTTCTTCCCGGAGGATCGTCCGACGACCGAAATGCCGCTCGTCTATCTTGTCGCGCACATCTATATGCGCGAATACAGCACCTACCGCAGCGGCTTTGCCGACGACGGCGAAAACGGCACGACGATGACGCAGCCGTATAAGATCGTGCGCAAAAACAAGGCCGTGCTGGCGATCACCGGCGACAATATGATCAACGCCGAACAGGAATGGAAGGGCGCGCTGATCCGCCACGGGCGCGTATACAGCAACTACGTCGGCGAGGCGGTCATGGCTTTTACCGACAACGATATGGCGATCCAGGTCTTTGAGCGCGGCGAGATCCGCGCCGAGGAGCTTTTGGAAATGGGTGTGCGCGACACGTATTCGTTCGGGCCGTGGCTGATCAAAAACGGCGTGCCGAACGACAACGTGCACACCTTCCGCGTCAACCGCGTGAATCCGCGCGTCGGGCTCGGCATGATCGAGCCGGGGCATCTGGTGGCGATCGTGGCGGACGGTCGGCAGAACGGCTACAGCTACGGGCTGACGCTGACCGAGTTCCGCGACCTCTTTGTGCAGGAGGGCTGCGTGCAGGCGTTCAACCTCGACGGCGGCTGCTCCACCGGTATGCTCTTTATGGGCGAGCACCTGAACCAGCACGACGGCCGCCCCGGCGCGGCGGACTATCAGCGCCCGTGGGTGGACGCCCTGATGTGGGGCTATTCCGACCTTGTGCCGGGTGTGAACGAGCCTTTGCAGCACAACGGCAATGCGGAGGTGCAGTGATGAAGCATTTTCGGATTTTTGCCGCGCTGCTGGCGCTTCTGCTGCTGACGCTGCCCGTGCTTTCGACGGCGGACACCTACCTTGTCCCGGACGCCAAGACCGGCAAGGAGAGCTTTCTTTGCGACAACAATGAAAAAACCTATCTGGTGATCCCGGCAAGCGGCCGCGTCGAGCTGACCGACATTGCCGAGGGCAGCGACGGCGTATGGATCTCGTGGTTCTCGGTACCGGGGCGCGTCCGCGCAGACTTCTACGGATCGGACGGCGTCGTGATGCGCACCGAAACGATCACGCCCTCGATGCTGAACACGTATCTGCCGCTGAACGGCGCGACCGCCGTGCGGCTGTCCGGCACCAAAATGGAGATCGCGGAGTTCGTGCCGGTAGCGGACGAGGCCTCGATCCCGTTTGAATCCAACGACAAGCCCGCCGACGTTGTGCTGCTGTTAACGCACGTCGGGGATGAATCGCTTGTCGCCGCGCCGATTCTGAAAACGCTGACCGACTATCACCTTTCCGTGCAGGTCTGCTATATCTACAACGACCTCCGGGATCGCAAGGCCGAGTGCATCCAAACGCTCCGCGCCATGGGCATCCCGCGCGAGCCGATCTTCTGGAACTGGCAAAAGCCCGCTTACGACACGCTGAAGGGCGCGCAGCGCCGCTATCAGCCCTCTGAAGCGAGAAAGGCGTTTGCATCGCTGCTGTCGCTCTGCACGCCGAAGATCTGGATCACCGACGGTCTCGGCGCGGGACAGATCGTGGAAAAGGTCTGGCCGACCGTGACAAACAGCGTTGCGAAAAACTATGTGCTGACCGAAAACGGCCCGATCACGCTGACGCTGACCGATGAGGAGGCCGCGCCGCTGAACGAGGCCTACCGCCTGCAGGCGTCGCGCCGCGTCTACCGCGACGGCGTAGCGCAGTCCGTTTCGATGCAGCTGCTGACCGAGGGCGCGGAGCCCGACCTGCTTGCGGGTCTTGCGCCGGAGAGCTTCCTCTCCTACGCGTCTCCGACGCCGATCCCCACCCCGACGCCTACGCCCACGCCGACCCCGACCCCGACGCCCACGCCTTCTCCCACGCCCGCGCCGACCGACACGCCGGTTCCCGTGACCGAAGCGCCGCACTATGAGGATCGCTCCGTGCAGAACAACCCAACAACGCCGACGCCCGACGCATCCGCCGCTGACGAAGATGAAGCGCCGCTCACGCCTGCCGGACGCCCGCCGGTTTCCAACATCGTTTGGCTTGCCGTCGGCGCCGCCGCGCTCGGTCTGATCGTCATCGGCGGCATATCGCTGGTGCAGGCGATCCGGAGACGCCGCGGATGAAATCGATAAAACGCACGATCCTGCTGCTGCTTTGCCTGTGTCTTTTGCCCGCGTTCGCCGTGGCCGACGACGTGCCCGCCGCAAAGGATCTTTCCGCAAGCTGCACGCTGACGTATACTGGGCGCCACCCCGGTGCGGGAACGGCGATCCACAGCCGCTTCTTTGAAGCCACCGTCACGTTTGCCGAGGGCGAGCTGTTCCGGTTCGCTTGGACAGACGATGTGCCCGCACATTACCTTTGCACGCAATGGCTCACCGTGCCCCAAACCGCCCGTGTCGTTTCGTATGACCGGGACGGCGCGGTGCTTGCCGAATCCCCGCTGCCGCCGTATATGGACAGCTTCTATCCGCTGCCGGACGGCGCGCGCGCCGTGGAGGTGATCGCGGGCGAGGGCGGTATGACGGTCGTCCGCGCCCAGATGTATTCGGAGGGCGTCACGCCCCATCCGTACCACGACTGGCAGCCCGCGCCGGAGCACCTCGATTATCTGCTGATTGCCACGCACCCGGACGACGATACGCTGTTCATGGGCGCCTGCATCCCGCTTTACGGCGCGAAGGACGGCAAGGTCGGCACGGTCGCTTTTTTGACCGCCTCGAAGCGCGAGCGCATGACCGAAGCGCAGAACGGCGTTTGGGCGATGGGCTCCCGGTATTACCCGCTGTTTTTGGGCTTTGCCGACGTGCCGCAGGCGCGCCGTTCCACGGAAGGCTCCAAGTTTCTCGCCGAGGACGTGACAAAGGCGCTGGTGCGGCTGCTGCGCGAGCATAGGCCGCTGGTTGTGTTCACGCAGGACTATAACGGCGAATACGGCCATTGGCAGCACTCGCGTGTCGCGCATTGCGTCACCGAAGCCGTGCAGCTTTGCGCCGATCCCGCGTATGACCCTGATTCCGCCGCGGCCTTCGGGACATGGGAGGTCAAAAAGTGTTATGTCCACCTCTATCCCGAAAATCCCCTGACGCTCGATATCGACACCCCGATTGCCGCGCTCGGCGGCAAGACCGCGTTTGAGGTCGCCAAGCAGGCGTTTGCCCTGCACGAATCGCAGCAAAGCGGCCGCCACCACGTCAACGGCGTGCGCGAACCGTATTCGATTGCCCGCTTCGGCATGGTCTACGGCACCGTCGAGGCCGGAACGGACGCGTTCGACAACATCGACCCCGCGCTGCTGTATGCGAACCTTTCGGCGCAAACCCCTGCGCCGACCGAAGCGCCGACCCCTGTTCCGACGGATACGCCCGCGCCGACCGATACGCCGACGCCCGTCCCGACCGATACGCCTGCGCCGACCGAAGCGCCGACGCCCGTCCCGACGGATACGCCCGCGCCGACCGACACGCCGGTTCCGACCGAAGCGACGACGCCCGCCGTCTCCCCCGCCCTGGAAACCGTTTCCTCGCCGACCGTGTGGACGCTGCCGGTGATCGCGCTGCTTTGCGCGGCGGGGCTCGCCGCCGCCATCGGCATTGCGGCGCTTGTCGTTTTGCGAAAGCGGAAATAACAACAAAAAAGCCGGGATAGCCCGGCTTTCATTTCACCTATTGGGAGGTTTTTATGCTGTTTACCGATGCCCTGCTCTTTACCCCGACCGGCTATGTGCGCGGCGGGTTCCGCGTCGAAAACGGGCGGTTTGCCGAAATCCTGCCGGGGCAAGTGACCGGCGGCGAATCGCTTTGCGGCGCGAAGGTGCTGCCGGGATTGGTGGATATCCATACGCACGGCGCGGCGGGCGCGGACTTTTCGGACGGCGACGAGGCGGGGCTTTGCCAAATGGCGGCCTACGAAGCCGCGCACGGCGTCACGACATTCCTGCCCACTTCCATGACGCTGCCCTTTGCGGTGCTGTCCAAGGCGTTCCGTGCCGCAAGAGCCTTGCACGATGCGCCGAAACCCGGCCTTGCCCGCGTGCCCGGCGTCCACGCCGAGGGGCCGTTTTTATCCGAAGCGAAGAAGGGCGCGCAAAACCCCGCCTACCTGTGCAAGCCGGACTTTGCCGCTTTTGGGTCGCTCTATGACGACTGCGGCGGGCTGCTCCGGATCGTGGACATCGCGCCCGAAACGGACGGCGCGATCCCGTTTATCGAGCAGGCCAAATCGCTTTGCCGTGTATCGGTCGCGCATACCGATGCCGACTATGCCCAAACGCTTGCCGCGTTCGACGCGGGCGCGGATCATGTGACGCATCTGTTCAACGCGATGCCGCCGCTGCATCACCGCAAGCCCGGTGTGATCGGCGCGGCGTTCGACCGTAAGAACGTGACCGTCGAGCTGATCGCGGACGGATACCATGTGCACCCCTCCGTCGTGCGGGCGGCGTTCGCGCTGTTCCCCGGCCGCGTCTGCCTGATCTCCGATTCGCTGCGCTGCTGCGGCATGCCGGACGGCACGTATACGCTCGGCGGGCAGGACGTGACCCTTTCGGGCGGCGTGGCGAGGCTTTCGGACGGCACGATTGCCGGCGCGGCGTCGAACCTGTTTACCGATCTTGGGAACGCGATCCGCTTCGGGATCCCCGAAGCCGACGCGATCAACGCCGCTTCGCTCGTTCCGGCAAGGGCTGCCGGACTGGATG
>JAFUDD010000170.1 GCA_017459315.1 Clostridia bacterium
ATCGTCAATCCCACCGACGCCCTATATTCCGGCACCGGAGGAGTAGATGCACGCGTTCATTTTTACGCGGGAGAAGAATTGCGGAAAGTTTGCGACAGGTTGCCTTTATTGGGAATCGGCGATGTTGCGGTTACCGACGGATACCAATTGCCGTGCAAATACATCATTCATACCTTCGGCCCGATCTGGCACGGCGGCGAAGAAAACGAACGGGAAAACCTGATTTCCTGCTATCGGAAATCGCTTCACGCAGCAAAGGAAAAGGGCTGCGAATCCATCGCGTTCCCGTTGATTTCTTCGGGGACCTTCGGCTTTCCGAAGCGATTGGTTCTTCGCATCGCTTTGGAAGCGATCACGGATTATCTGATGGATCACGACATGACGGTTTACATCATTGTGTATGACCGGGAATCGTTTGAAATCAGCAAGCGGCTTCAAGCTGACATAGACGCCTTTGTGGATGAGCACTATATCGCCCGCGACGAGCTGCTTTTCGATCCTTACGCCTATATCTATCACGCAGAAAAAAGAAAGGAAGACGAACCATCTGCAAAGGAACAGGCGAGGAATTCATCTGTCAAAGCCGATTCCGGCAAAAACACAAAGTCTCTTTCTGCCATGCTGTCAGAAATGGGCGATGGCTTTGCTGCATCCCTGTTCCATCTGATTGACGAAAGAGGGATGACGGACGCGGAGTGCTATCATCGGGCGAATATCAGCAGGCAGAATTTTTCCAAGATACGCACGATCCCGGGATATGTTCCGAAAAAGCCGACGATCCTGGCGCTCGCGGTCGCGCTGAAGCTTTCTGTGGATGAAACGAACGATCTGCTACGCAGCGCCGGCTTGGCCCTGTCCGACAGCAACAAGCAAGATGTGATAGTTGAATACTTCCTGTCAGTGAAAAAGTACGATCTGACGGAAATCAACGAAGCACTGTACAAAAACGGTCAGCCGTGTCTCGGAAATGTCCTTGAATAAGGTCTTCGATCATGCTGCTATACCAGCGATGTCATACAGGCCGGAGTCATATTGTCTAATCTAAAGAGCGCGGCATAGATCGACCCATATGCAGAATCCTTTTGCGCCTGTTCACGGGAGGAATACTCTTTAAGAATGACATTTGGCCAATCAAAATCAAACGCGTGGAACATATTTGGTACAGACTCTTGATACAGACTCCTTAATTATGCCTTTGCTCATTGTACTTCTCTAAACGATGTCTACGTTCCTGATGGTTGTGATGTTGATAGTCACTCTTTTTACAAATCTAGCTGCTATGTTTCTACAGAGAGTTCCAGAAAATTTTGGAAAGAACAAAAAAGATGTCTTCACTGTGGTGGAGAATTCAAAGGCTTTTTCGCGAAACATTGCTCTAAATGTGGTAAGCCTAAAGATTACTGATTTCTGCAGCAAAAACTGGTCTAATAGGTCATAAATCTAAACAAAAATCAAAATTTTAAAAGAGCATTCTTCCTATAAGTGAAAGATTGCTCTTTTAGTTGTTTCAGTTTTTTATTGTGAACAGACCTTTTAGAAGAGTCTTTTGACAGATAATAGACGCTTGGGGTAGTTCGCATGCTATCTCTTCTGGAAAGCCTGGCGGAAAAATAAGAAGTTTCCATTTTGCAATTTTACAAAGCAGAGGCTACCTTGAAACTGATGTCAGTATTTTATACAGCCTCTGCTAATCGTTTTTGTTCTCTTCCTGACGATACAGGCTTAGGTAGCAACCGTTACTCATACATCCCGCAGGCAAGAATTTTGCCATCCTGCATCAGCTTTCTGCCTTTCGCGAAAACCGAATGGATGGAATAATCCTTCTCCAGCAGGACAAGATCCGCGTCCGTACCTTCCTGCACCGTTCCCTTTCGTGGATAAAGGCGCAGCGCCCTTGCAACGTTTTCCGTGAACAACGGAAGCGCTTCCTCCGGCGTGAACCCTTCGTTTATCAGATCATGCAGCGTCTCTAAAAGGGATGTCATTTTCCCGATACCCATTCCGATCACGTTCTCATGCGAAGCGTCCCACTTCGGCTTCGAACCGTTCGCGTCCGAGCTGACGGTGACGTGCGTCATATCCAGTTCCGTGCGGTATTCGTTCAGAACCGCAGGAAGCGCGTCGCCTGCAGTAAAATCGGCGTACCCGCCCATCCGGGTAAACGCCGCTGCCTGCTCCGGATGGCGCGTCATATGCGTCGGGCGGAAGTTCCACGCCGGCAGGTCGGTCGATCGCACGATATCTAAGATCGGTTCGATCCCCGCCGGATCCGCTCCGATATGGATGTGCAGCACGCCGGGTTTGTTCCCGACCAGTCCCGCCATCCGCACATCGGAGGCCAGTCGGATGATCTCCTCTCTGGTCGGATGGCTTCCGCGGTGATCCGAGAGCGCGAGTTTGCAGCCGATCACCTCGGAAAACAGCACGATATCGCACATCACGGAGCCGGTCAGTGTCAGTGGCGGATAGCAGTATGCGCTTGTGAGGCAGTACGCCGTGACGCCCTCCTCGTTCAGCGCTTTCGTTTTTGCCAGAAGCGCTTCGAGGCTTCTTGTGACGCAGTCCGTTCCGAGCACGCCGACGAGCGTCGTCACGCCCGCCTGCACAACGTCGGAGAACAGCAGTTCCGGCGTACGGGAACGCGGTCCCTGCTCTCCCCCTCCGCCGATGAAATGCACGTGTTGGTCGATCAGACCGGGAATCAGCAGTTTACCAGAGGCATCGATTATTTCAGTATCCGGAAAACACGGTTCGATCCCTTCCCCGACCGATAAAATCCGGTCAAAGCAGATCAGAACGTCCTTTTTCCCGCGGTATGCGGGATCGTACAGTGTTGCGTTTTTCAGCAGAATCATACCAGATTTTCTCCTGTCATTTTTGCATTGTCCGCCGGCTTTGCGGGTATTAGCAGATAGTCCCGTACCAGATCCAGCAGAAGCTGATACTGGTAGAACGGTTCCAGATGCGCAGTCACGGCCACAACCGTATCCTGTTTGCGGAAGCAGTAGATCATCTTTCCGCCGCTTCCGGATGCGTAAAACACACCCGGCTCATCCGCGATCC
>JAFUDD010000171.1 GCA_017459315.1 Clostridia bacterium
CTCGTCCGCGGTGCGGCCTTCCTTGGCGTTTGTCTCCGCGATGAACACTTCGAGCTTTTTCTTCTCGTTGGTGATCGCAATGTTCATCTTGGCAAGCGTGTTCTTGTACCGGATCAGATCGTCGCTGATCAGATCGTTGTACATCGTCTTGAGCTTATCCGAGTTAATCAGCATCGCTTCGGTGATCTGCTTGCCGATCTTCACGATCGGGTTCAGGCTCGACAGCGGATCCTGGAAGATCATGCCGATCTTGTGACCGCGAATCTTGTAGAACTCTTCCTCGGAGATCTCCAGCAGATTCTCGCCGCGATAGATGATGTTGCCGCCGGCGATGATCGCATTGTTGGCCAGAATGCCCATGATCGTCTTGGACGTAACCGACTTGCCGGAGCCGGACTCACCGACGATGCACAGCGTTTCGCCCTGATACAGGTCGAACGAAACGTCGCGGACTGCCTTCAAAATACCGTTATCCGTTTTGAAATTGATGACAAGATTATTGACGGACAACACTTTTTCTCTGTTCTCTGCCATCTTATTCACTTCCTTTCAACGACGGGTTGAACGCGTCTCTTAAACCGTTGCCGAACAGGTTGAACGAAATCATCATCAGCGCGATAATCACCGCGGGGAAGATAACGAGGTTCGGATAAATGCCGAGGTACTGCTGGTTCGTGGACATCATAACGCCGAACGATTGCAGACCCTGCAGACCGAGGTTCAGATACGCCAGCGTCGCTTCGGAGAAGATAACGCTCGGGATCGTCAGAACGCTCGAGGTAATGATCGTGCCCATCGAGTTCGGCAGGATGTGCTTGAAGATCAGGCGGATATCCGACGAACCGAGCGTGCGCGATGCAAGCACGTATTCACGGCCCTTGAAGCGGTAGAACTGGGTACGCGTTCTGGCCGCGGTGCCCATCCACCCCGTCATACACAGGGCGAGGAAGAATGTGAGGAAGTTGTTGCCGAGGTGCAGGATGCACAGTGTCATAATGACGATCCACGGCACGCCGGACAGGATCTCGCAGAAGCGTTCCATGAACAGGTCCACGTTGCCGCCGAAGTAGCCGGAGATCGAACCCCAGATCAGACCGAACACGAAGCAGAACGCCGCGGTGCAGACGCCGAGGATCAGCGAGGTTCTGAGGCCCGCAAACGCGCGCTTCCAAAGGTCGAAGCCGGACGCGTCGGTGCCGAGGATGAACTTCGGCATTTCCTTGTAGCCCATCTTGCGATAGTTCCAGCCGCGGGCGGTGACGCTCGACAGCTTCTTGGTGACATTCAGCACGGTCTGGCTGTCCACAAAGTCGATCGGGCAGTCGTCGGTCAGACGCACGAACGATTCGGGGCCGATCTTGTAATCGTAAGAGCACCAGCCCTTATCCACCCAATCGTAGAACTCGGTCGCGGAATAGGTGACCGGGTCCGCGTCGCCGTAGACGAGCATGTACGTATCGATCACGTAATCGCAGTAGAACAGCTCGGAATTGTGGATGCCCTTGCGGCCGGAGCAGGCCCAGTAGGACAGGCTGTTCTTATCCGCGTTGTTGATCAGCACGGTCGCGTTATCGAATGAGACTTCTTCGAGCTCCTCGAGGTTCTTCGCGCGCTCGCCGCCGGTCAGCTTGACGCTTTCGACCAGGATATAACGCAGCGCATCGGCGGTGGATCGCACCTCAAACACGATCTGCGCACTCGTCGAGCTGATGCCCGCATCCTTCATCGCCTGGCTGATGTCAAACGAAATCGGGCTGTAGTCCGTCGAGAAATCGCGCACCATGATCC
>JAFUDD010000172.1 GCA_017459315.1 Clostridia bacterium
CAACCTGTCCGGCGGGCAGAAGCAGCGGCTTGCGCTTGCCCGCGCGATCCTGCATGATTCGCCGGTGCTGATCTTCGACGAAGCGACGAGCAATATTGATATCGAGAGCGAAGAAGCGATCCTAAAGCGCATCCGAGCCTTGGCGGAGCGGAAAACCGTTGTGATGATCTCGCATCGCCTCGCCAATGTGACGGCGGCGGATCGCATCTACTGCATGGCGGATGGAGAGATCAAAGAATCCGGCACGCATACCGAGCTGCTGCAAAAGGGCGGCACGTATGCCGCGCTTTGGAAAACGCAGCAAGCCTTGGAAAACTACGGAAAGGAGGCGGTCTGACATGAAACAGCAAAGCAAGCTGACGGTTCTTCTTCGTATGGTAAAGCTCGTCAAGCCGCTGACCGGATGGATGCTGTTTGCCGTTTTAGCCGGTACGCTTGGTTTTCTGTGCGCCCAGTTCATTCCGATCCTCGGCGGCGTCGTGATCGTTCACAAGCTGCATCCCGAGTGGTCCATGGCGTATACGCCGTTCTTTGTCGCGCTGATCGTGATTGCGCTGCTGCGCGCCGTGCTGAAATATACGGAACAGCGCACGAACCATTATATCGCGTTTACGCTGCTGGCGATCATCCGCGATAAGGTGTTCAAGGCATTGCGCCGCCTGTGCCCAGCGAAATTGGAGGGGCGCGACAAGGGCGATCTGATTTCGCTGATCACCTCGGACGTAGAGCTTTTGGAGGTATTCTACGCGCATACGATTTCCCCGATCTGCATTGCAGTATTGGTGGAAACCGTTATGGTGCTGTATATCGGCTCGTTCCATTGGAGCCTCGGGCTTTTGGCGCTTGCCGCCTATATCGGCGTCGGCGTCGTGCTGCCGCTTGTGATCTCCAAGCGCAGCGGAAGCTTAGGCGATACGCTTAGGCGGCAGTCCGGCGAGCTGGCGGCGTATATGCTCGAAAGCATTCGTGGCCTTGACGAAACGATCCAGTACGACGGCGGGGAAAAGCGGCTAAAGGGACTTGTCGATAAGACGAACGAGCTGTCCACGCAGCAGGGAAAATTGAACCGCCTTTCCGGCGTCAATATGGCGCTTGCCAATACGTTCATTCTGGTATTCGATATCGCCATGCTCGTGCTGTGCGCGGCGCTGTACCAAAGCGGGCTGGTCGGCATCGAAGGCTTTATTCTCCCACTGATCGCGCTGATGTCCTCGTTCGGCCCGGTCACGGCCTTAGCCAACCTCGGCACGACGCTGCAATCCACCGTGGCGTCCGGTGCGCGCGTGCTCGCCATCATCGACGAAACACCCGAAACCGAAGATATCACCGGCAAGGAATCCGTCGCGTTTACAGGCGCGGCGCTCGAAAACGTCACGTTCTCTTACGGCGGGGAAACCGTCCTGCAAAACCTGTCGGTCACGATCCCGCAGAATACGATCCTCGGCGTCGTCGGCAAGAGCGGCTCCGGCAAATCGACGATGCTGAAGCTGCTGATGCGATTCTGGAAAACGAACGCGGGCCGCGTCGCCGTTTCGGATCGCAGCGTGGAGGAAATCAATACCGGCAACCTGCGCGACATGGAAAGCTATATGACCCAGGAAACGCAGCTCTTTAAGGATACCGTGGCCAACAATATCCGGATCGCCAAGCTGAACGCGACAGACGAAGAGGTAGCAACCGCCTGCAAAAAGGCCGCGATTCACGACTTTATTATGACGCTGCCGAACGGGTACGAAACGCAGGTCGGCGAGCTCGGCGAAACGCTCTCCGGCGGCGAGCGGCAGCGGATCGGCCTTGCGCGGGCGTTCCTCCATGATGCGCCGTTTATGCTGCTCGATGAACCGACAAGCAATTTGGACAGTCTCAACGAAGCCGTGATCCTGCGGTCGCTTAAGGAGGAAGCCAAGGGCAAGACGGTCGTGCTTGTGTCGCACCGCGCCTCTACCGTGCGCATTGCCGATACCGAATTGGCAATGGCGGAAGGACGGGTCAGCTGATGCAGGGAAAAACAGATAAAATCGAAGGACGAGCTTTGAAGCCGAAACGCATCGTGTTTGCCGTGCTCGGCTGTATCTGCTTCGGCCTCGGCACCGTCGGCGTATTTTTGCCGATCCTGCCGACGACGCCGTTCTATTTGGCAACGCTGTTCTTCTTTGCCAACAGCTCCGAGCGGCTGCACACATGGTTCCTTGGAACAAAGCTGTACAAAAAGCATCTCGACTCGTTTGTCAAGCACCGTGGGATGCTGCTGCAAACGAAGGTTTCCATTATCACGACCGTCACGCTGCTGATGGGCTTCGGCTTCTTTATGATGGCACGCAAAACGCCTGAAAAACCGATGCTCTGGATTCCGTGCGGCATCCTTGCGGCTGTTTGGATCGCCCACATCCTGTATTTTGTATTCGGCGTCAAAACGATTCCAGAGGATGCGGCGGCAGAGGAGACGGCAGAATCGGAAGCATAATGCAAACAGAAAAGGCATCGCTGCTTGGGCGATGTCTTTTATCATGCAGAATCTTCGATTGCATTTTTCCTGCTTGTGCGCTATGATAAAGGCACTTCAAAAGGAGCACGGTATGGAGTACAGTTTGGTGCGATCCAAAAGAAAAACGATCGGCATGGAGCTACGTCCGGATGGGACGCTGCTTGTTCGTGCGCCGATGCGGATGAGCAAGGCTGCCATCGACGATTTTATCTTGCGCCACCGGGACTGGATCGAAGCACACCGCAAACGCGCAGAGCAGCGTAAAGAAGCAGCCGAAGCACAGGGGCCGCTGACACAGGAAGAGCTGAAAGCCCTTGCCAAGCATGCCCGCACTTATATCCCGGCGCGCGTCCGGTTCTATGCGCCGCGCGTCGGCGTGACATTCGGCCGCATTGCGATCCGCAGCCAGCGCACGCGGTGGGGCAGCTGTTCCTCACAGGGCAATCTCAATTTCAACTGCCTGCTGATGCTGACGCCGCCGCAGGTGATCGACAGCGTCGTGGTGCATGAGCTGTGCCATCGAAAGGAAATGAACCATTCCGACCGGTTCTATGCCGAGGTGCTGCGCGTGTTCCCAGAATATCGGAAGTGGGAAAAATGGCTGAAAACGAACGGCCCCGTGCTGCTTCGGCGCATGGAGGCCGGAGC
>JAFUDD010000173.1 GCA_017459315.1 Clostridia bacterium
GTGCTGCACAACGCGCGGCGCATGGCGCAGCGGCGAGGACTTGTTTGCCCGCACCTACGTCCCCGCGTGGGATTACGAAAGTCTGCTTTTGCGGATCGACGATTCGGGCGTTTTTGAACTGCGATGGGACGGCAGCCTGACCGAAAGCGATACGCTTGTGAAGGCGGCAGGCCTTTTGCCGTTTGCCGAGATCGAAAGCGCGATCCGAACGCGGCTCCCGGTCGTGCGCCCGCGCGGCGTATGGGACAGCGGGAAAACGACCGTCCATATAGACCGCATCGAGCTCGGCCTTTGGCGCGTGCTCGAACAGCATCAGCTTGGCCGCGGGCTGCTCGTCCCGGCCTATGCGTTCTACGGCACGGCGGAAACGATGCGGGAAAACGGCGACGTTGTCCGCTCGGAGGAATATGGCATTTTGTATCTTGTCAACGCCGTGGACGGCAGCGTGATCGACATTGACAAGGGGTATTGAGAATGGAGCCGCGTAACGTGCGGCAAATGGATATGGGCTGTTAAGAAAGGCAGACGTGTCATTCGGAGGAGCAAAGCGCCGAAGAATCTCGGAACGAAAAGTCTTGGAAAGAATCCTTTTTCAAACTTGTATGCAGAGATTCTTCGGCAAAGCCTCAGAATGACAGCACTTTCTTAACAGCTCTTTTGCCATGTAAAGAAAATGCGGAAGAATTGCGGAATTTTTCCGCGTTCATAGTTATAACGCAATTCGGTTACAATTCGCTGCTACAATGGAAATCGGGAAGGGAAAAAGCCCATTCTGTTACAACTTCGATACAACTCTGTGATGACTCCGTTACATGTTTTCCGGTAAGATAACATCGAAAATCGGCGCACTGCGTCCGAAGAAAGGACAACCACCATGAGAAGCAAAAAAATCATCGCATGCAGTATCGCCCTGCTATTCCTCGTCGCCTGCGTGCCGACGCCGAGCGAAGAGGTCGTCGTAGGCAAGACCGAGGGGCGGCTCGAAAGCCTGATCGCAGATTCGCATCCGGTTGAGGTCTACGCCGTGGAGAGCGCACCGCAAGACAGCGCGGCACCCGTGCCGACGGAGGCCGGGACTGTCCTGAACGAACCCGCGCCGTCTGTACCGGACGCGGACGGGGAACTGCCTGCTGAGAACACGCTCCGCGCCGCGCTCGGCGCGCCGGGGCATACGACCGATGCCGTGTCCGGCAAGGTCTACGGCGGGACGCTGAACGTGAATATCGACGCCGAGGTGGAGGTGCCGAACGTGGCGGCTGTACCGGTGTATACGGTGCGAGTCAAGACGTTTTCGCCGGAGGAAAGGGAACGCATCACAAAGCGGCTGCTCGGCGAGGGGCCGTATTACAAGTTCAATCCCGATCTGTCACGGAAGGTCGCCGAGAAGCGTGGCATCGAGGAAACGACCCAAAAGATCGCAGACTGCGACAACCGCATCTACGGCGAGAATTACGACTATGAGAGCGCGCGCCGGGTACACGAACAGAATTTGCAGCAGTACCTGAAAAGCTATGCCGAGCTGCCGGAGCCGGGACCGATGGAGCCGTGGACGGGCAGCTTTGAAAGTGAAAAAACCGCGATTGCGGACGCCGAAAACCGCTATCTCGCGTTTTCCGACGGATCGATGTGGCTGCACGACCAAGCCTTATCCTCGCCCCATTCGTTCTGCGGCCACCCTGCCGAAACGCCCGAGCA
>JAFUDD010000174.1 GCA_017459315.1 Clostridia bacterium
CGGCGGCTCCTGGCAAAGCGGTCGATGGGCACCGACGGCTTTAGGCGCAGCGCCTGCACCGGGCGGACAAGCGTTCCCGAAAGGCCGCAATCCACGGGCAGCAGGGCGGTTGCCATCCGATCCGGCGAGCGTGACGCGGCCGCGTCGAGCAGCAGCCGGTACGTAGCGGGCGCGTCGGCAACGCAGGCGGTGACCTCGATCCCGTCCGGATGCGGCAGATAGCAAAGCCATCCGAACCCTTTCTCGGCAAGCAGAACACGGCCGCCGTCGGCAAAACACTCCTCGATCACGCGTTCCAGTTCGCGCAAATCGCGGCGCGGGCAGAACAGATGGCGCGACGCAAACATTTCATAAGCCGGGAGCAGCAGCTCCGGCGACTTTGTTTCGACAACCGCGCCGTCATCCTGTGCGGTCTCGGTGACCTCGACCGCATACGTGAGCGGCATAAAGCCGAACGGTTTATACAGATCGGGGATCGCGGGCGATAAAAGGATACAGTCATAGCCGCGCTGCTTGGCGTTGACGATCAGCCGCGTCATCGTTTCGGTCATCAGGCCCTGATGCCGATAGGCGGGCAGCGTGGACACGCCCGCGCAAAAGACGGCATTCAGCGTCGGCTTATGGATCGAGTACGGGCGGCCGAGCGCCATGGAAACGAGAGCATCGTCGTCGAACGCGCCGAACGACAGCCGCGGCGTGAACCGGCGGGAAAACCAGAAATTGGCAAAGGCGTCGGTATCGTGAAACACGGTCTGCCACAGCGCCTTGGCCGCGAACACGTCGCCGTCGGTGAGCTGCCGGATGATCATAGCTGCCGCCTCCCGGTTGCGCGGGCATAAACGCTGAGCACGATCCCGACGCACGCGATCGACGCAAGCATATTCGAGCCGCCGTAGCTGATGAACGGCAGCGGAATGCCCGTGACCGGCATCGCACCCATGCACATGCCGATGTTTTCAAAGACATGCGCGGCAAGCATCGTCGTACAGCCGACAACCATGCAGCGGCCGAACGTATCGCGGGCGCGAAGCGCGGTTCGAAGCCAATGGAAGAAAAGCAAAAAGAACACGAGGATCAGCGCGACAGAGCCGACAAAGCCGAGCCCCTCGCCGATGCCCGCAAAGATAAAATCGCTGTGCCACACGGGGACATAGCCGGTCTGGATCAGCGTGCCCTTGACAAAATAGCCCTTGCCCCACAAGCCGCCGGAGCCGATGACCTGCTTGGCATGGAGTACGTTCAGGCCCTCGCCGCGCAAGTCGCGCGTCGGATCGAGGAACACGCGGATGCGGTTTTTCTGTACATCGGAAAAGAAGAACTGCCATGCAACGACCGCCGCCGCCACGCCGGCCCCGCCCGCCGCAACGATATACGCCCAATGCAGCCGGACGCAGAACAGGATCGCCGCCGCCACGACGAGCAGCACCATCGCGGTGCCGAAGTCGTTTTGCAGCACGACAAGGATAAACGGCACCAGCACGTACAGCGCGCAGATCGCCACATCATCGAGACGCTTCAACGCGCCGTGCCGCTCATAGCGTTCGGAGGCGGTCTTGGACAGAATCACGATCAGCACGACCTTGGTGATCTCGCTCGGCTGAAAGGCGCGCGTGCCGAGCTTGTACCAGCCGAATGCGCCGTAGGTGTTTTCGCCTGCGACGACGAGCAGCAGCAGCAAAACGAGACAAACCAAATAAGCCGTTTTTGCAAACGGCTTATACAAATCGTAATCGAAGATCGCCAGCGGCACCGCGACGAGCAGCGATATCAATATATTGCCGACCTGACGGGACGGAAACGCAAAGTGCATCCGATCGATATAATCGGAAAGCTCCCTTTCACTCCCGTCGAACGGGTCGCAGAAAACGTTCAGAACCGTCACAAGACCGAACAAAACCAAGGCGGTAACGAGAATGATCGTCAATACATCCACCTGATACGGGGTTTTGGTTCGCGTCTTACGCGTCATCTGACGATGTATGCCTCCTTCTTCGGCGCGGCGATAAGCTCCGCGTTTCGGTAATTCATGCTTGTGTCCGCTTTATAAAAGTGATTTTTCAAACGCGTAAAACGAGTCTCTCAGCTGCGGCAGGCTGTCGTACATATCGCTGTACACCTCCAGCAGCACGTCCCCGTCGAAGCCCTTCTTTTGCAGAGCGCCGATCAGCCCTTTGAAATCGAACCCGCCGTAGGGCGGCAGAAGATAGTGCACCCGTCCGTCCTCCATGCGGCAGTCGCAACAATGCACGGCGTCGATGCGCTCGCCGATCGCCTCGGCAAATGCAAACGGATCGACGCCGCTGCGCACGGCCTGCTTCACATCGAGCGTGAAGTGCAGCCCGTCGGTTTTCATCGCATCGAGCAGCCGCAGGGCAAATTCCGGCTCGCGGCAAAAGCACCAGCTGACGTTTTCGAGCGTGAGCCGAATGCCGTAGGACAAGGCCATTTCACTAAGCTCGTCGAACACCGGCGCGATCCGGAAATATTCGAGGTTCTTTGCCGCGCCGGAAAGATGCGCCGCGCCGTGCATACAGTAGCGGTGCGCGCCGAGCATCTTGCCCGCCTTTAGGACCTTTTCATAAATCTTTTTGGCGTCGCCGCTTTGCCGCGGGTGCAGGGAAAACAGCTGCGTTTCAAACATCGAGCTCATCGGGTGGATGCTGCAGACCGTGACGCCGTTTGCCTTTGTCCGCTCCGCCAGCATCGACACAAACTCCGGCTCGTATTCGCAGAACGAGTTCAAAAAGTATTCCGCATTCCTGACGCCCCATTCATGATAGAGCGCCGGCAGCTCCTCTATCATTTTCAGGTTATAAAAGCTCGCGGTGGACATTCCGATGCGCATACGATAAATTCTCTCTTTTTCATTCGCGGCACATACTGCCACGAATTGTATTGTATCATTCTTTTCATAGAATGGCAAATGATAACAAAATATTTTTTCTAACCAAAATAATTTTTA
This sequence comes from Clostridia bacterium, assembly GCA_017459315.1. Next base: position 2,963 of record JAFUDD010000174.1, read on the forward strand.
GAAAATGGGTTTACAAATGCCGCGAACGGGTGTAACATGAGGGTGGCGGATATCGGCGCAGGGCGCCGTCCGAACATATTTTATAAGGGAGACCGCACAATGATTGATCTTACCATGAACCGTGAAAATTTAGCGCGTTCCATTGCCCGCGCGCGTGAGAAAAACATCATTATCCCCACCTTCAAGCA
>JAFUDD010000175.1 GCA_017459315.1 Clostridia bacterium
CTTGCGCTCGATCCAATACCGCACGAGATTGGCGACGAACGCCGAAAACGAGGCGACCATGGCGAGAAGCGCCAGCACCCACGAAAGGCTTTCGCCGCTCGCTTCATAGATTTCTACCTGCATGATAAGCCAAATCAAAAAGCAGAACAGAAACAGAAGCGCGGCAACAAGGCGGGTATGCGGCCACGCCTTGATCTGCTGCCAAAGGCTTTGCTCGCCTTGCGTGTCCGAAACGGTCTGCGTGCCGAAATGTTCGGACTGTGTACCGATTCGTTCCACGGGGATCGCGCTTTGCGGCGCGGACGGTTCTTCTGCGGCCGCGCGCCCCACGAGCGTGTCGAGCGTTACGCCGAACGCGTCGGCAAGGCGCACAAGGTTGTCCACGTCGGGCGTGCCGTTGTCGCTTTCCCACTTGGCGACCGCCTGCCGTGTGACGTGCAGCTGCCCCGCCAGCTGCTCCTGCGTGAGTCCGCGCTCCATGCGCAGCTTTTTCAGCCGTTCGCCGAGCGTCTCCATGCTTTCCATATCGCTTGCCTCCGCTTTTTTGGATGGCTTCAGTATAGCGTAAACCGCCCAAAAGGGCAAGCAATATCGACGCAACGGAGCGTTGCGCCGACAATATTCCTTTACTGCGGGCAAATATCACGCGCGCAGCACATTCTCCCTCTTCCCAAATCGGAATTTTATGGTATACTAAGGGCGTATGAGTGAGGCTTTTCAAAAACTGACCGGGGAGAACGTGCTGCACCTTGCGCCGTTCTTTGCCCAGTATGCCTACGGCATCTGCGACAACACCCTCGGCGCCGTCTATCAATGGCGGGATATCTACGTTTCCTATTTCCGCGTGATCGACCACTGCCTGTGCATCCGCGCAAGCTACGGCGTTTACGGGGACTGCTATACCGTGCCCATTGGCTGCGGGGACTTTGCCGCGGCGTTCGACGCCGTGGAGCAGGACGCGGCGCAAAACCGCATCCCGCTGCGCTACTGCGTCGTGCCGGAGGAGGCTCTGCCGCTGCTGAACGAGCGTTACGGCGCGCGCATGCGGGTCGAAAGCATCCGCGACTGGGCGGACTATCTCTACGATGCGGACGCGTTCCGCACCTATGCGGGCAAGCATCTGCACACACAGAAAAACCACGTCAACCGCTTCTATCGGGACTTTCCGGACGCGGCCTGCGTGTTCGTGGACGATCCGAAGACCGAGGCGCAGGTGCTGGCGTTTCTGGACGTTTTCGAGAGCAAGCATACCGAGCTTTCGCCGCTGGAGCGAAACGAGCTGAACGGCGCGCGTGACCTGCTGCTGCACCGCGACATCCTCGGCCAAAGGGCGGCGTGCCTTGTGTCGGGCGAAAAGGTGCTGGCGCTCGCCATCGGGGAGGTCAAGGGCGACACGCTGTATGTGCATGTCGAAAAGGCGCTGCCGGACGCGGCGGGCGCGTACCCGGCGATGGCGCAGGCGTTCGTGCGGCTGTTCCCCGCGGTAAACACCGTGAACCGCGAGGACGACGGCGGCGATCCGGGGCTGCGGTATTCCAAGACGCAATACAAGCCGAAAGAGCTTTTGGAAAAATACATGGTAACGATTGAAAATGTGCAGGAGGCATAACATGAAAAAACCGATTCTTCTGATCATGGCGGCGGGCATGGGCAGCCGCTTCGGCGGACTCAAGCAGATCGAGCCGATCGACGAGCAGGGACACGTGATCATCGACTATTCGATCTTCGACGCGAAGCGCGCGGGCTTTGAAAAGATCGTCTGCATCATCAAGCCGGAGATCGAGGCCGACTTTGAAGAGCGCGTCGGCAAGCGCGTTCGTCCGTTTGTCAACCTCGAATACGCCTATCAGACGCCGGACAAGCTCCCCGCGGGCTTCTCGGTGCCCGAAGGCCGCGTCAAGCCGTGGGGCACCGCGCACGCGATCCTCTGCGCCAAGGACAAGCTGGATGCGCCGTTCGCCGTGCTGAATGCGGACGACTTCTACGGCGCGGACGCGTTCCGAAAGATCTATGATTTCCTCGCCCAAGACCGCGGCCCCGGCGACTATGCGATGGTCGCGTATCAGCTCGGCAACACGCTGTCCGATTACGGCTCGGTCGCCCGCGGCGTCTGCGAGGTGGACGAAAACGGCAAGCTGCAATCTTTGACCGAGCGGCTCAAGATCGTAAAGGCCGGCGACGCCGCCGCGTTCACCGAGGACGACGGCGCTACATGGCAGCCGCTGGCGTTCGATACGCCGGTGTCGATGAACCTGTTCGGCCTGCAGCCCTCCGTGCTGGACGAGTTCGAAGGCCGTTTCCCGGCGTGGCTCGCGGAGAATCTGCCGAAGAACCCCATGAAGTGCGAATACCTGCTCCCGCGCATCCTCGACGATCTGATGCACGAAGGCAAGGTCACGATCGACATGCTCACGACCACCGCGCGCTGGCACGGCGTCACCAACCGTCCCGATCTGCCGATCCTCCAGGCCGCGATCAAGCAGATGCAGGACGAGGGCACCTACCCGGTCGAGCTGTGGAAGTAAGCGGCAGAGCCGCAGCGATACGGCGCTGACGCGAAGTTGTACGGAAACGGAAAGGATTCTCCTTGTCGGGAGAGTCCTTTTTCGCTTCGGAAAAGACAAAGGAAACGGGATCGGTATATAGGCAGAAATGCTTCGAAAATGATGTAACATATATGATATATAATAGGGATACGGATTGACGGAAGACCGGTTCGGTGCTATGATGCAAAGCGAAATCTTGAGAAAGAGGAAAGGACATTATGCAAAAAACGATTCGTCTTTTGTGCACCGTGCTGTGCGTGCTGCTGCTGGCCGCCTGCGCTGCCAAGACAAATGAAGCAACCAAGCCCGCCGAGCCCGAAGCCGCAGCAACCGTGACCGAAGCGCCCAAGGCGGAGGAGCCCACCGAGGCCCCGACCGAAGCCCCCACCGAGGAGCCGACTGCCGAGCCCACCGAGGAGCCGACGCCCGAGCCCACTGAAGAACCGACGCCGGAGCCCACGCCCGAGCCCACGCCGGAGCCGACGCCGGAACCCACGCCGGAGCCCACCGAGGAGCCGACTGCCGAGCCCGCTGCGGAAGCGACTGAGCCGACCGAGAGCACCGAAGCGACCGAGCCGACCGAGAGCACCAAAGCAACCGAGAACACCGAAGCAACCGAGACGACCGAAGCGTCGACGCTGTATGTGGACTTTGACGATATGTCGTTCTGGATCAACGACACGAAGTTCACGCTGGGCGTTTCGACCCTGCAGGACATGATCGACGCAGGCGTTCCGTTCCGTGCGGACGATCTGGAAGATGCCGGCAACAATCTGAAGGCGAACTACCAGTCGAGCGGTTTCCGCATCGAGCTGGGTGAGTATTGGACCGCACAGGTGTATGTGCTCAATGACTCCGACGCAGGCAAGAAGATGTCGGAATGCTACATCTGCGAGATCTATCTCCCGAACCATACGGATGAGGAGCAGAATATTCTGCGGTTCAAGTTCCCGACGAACATGACCATGGAAGAGCTCGTTGCCAACTCCGGTATGCCCGAGGATGAGCCGTACCACTATGACGGCGACAACGGCTACTTTGCGGATACCTATGAGTATAAGAAGCCCGCGCAGAAATACCTCGGCAGCAGCTCGTATCGCTTCGAGTTCACCAAGGGTGAGCTGAGCTATATCACCATCAGCTATACGCCGTAATCCGGCAATCATGCAAACGCAAAGCGGACGGGATTTCCCGCCCGCTTTTTTGTGCCTGCGTGCACACCGTTTTTATGTTTCCTTTGCGGCGCAGCCAACCCTGCAGACGGCATCTGCCGACCGCACCGTCCGGTGTTTCTTCCTATTATATCTATATATGGCATATAGATAAGAACGGGATGGAAAGACGGGAAAAGAAGGGCTGTTAAGAAAGCGCCGTCATTCTGAGGCTTTGCCGAAGAATCTCTGAACGCTGAGTCGAAAAAGATTTCCAAGCCTTTCCGTTCCGAGATCCTTCGTCGCTTTGCTCCTCAGGATGACACTTGCAACTTTCTTAACAGCCCCCGAAAGATCAAGCCGTTATTTCGCCCGCTCCTTCTTCTTGAAGATCACGCTGCGGTAGAGCAGCACAAGCATCAGCGCGAGCAGGCCGACGAGGGCGGCGAGGGTGAGGAAGGTCATTTGCATCGACTGGGCGACGACGCCGAGCAGCAGCAGCATCGGTGCGCCGAGCAGGATCGACCAGAGGTTTTGGTAGATCACGTTGCCCGCGGCGGGGGTCTTGAACAGCGGGTCGATCTCGCGGAGCAGGATCAGACCGGTGCTGACCGTGCCGGTGAGCATGCCGTACATGACGAGAAATTCCTCGTGCATGTAATCCGGGAAGAAACGGCGGCACACAAAGCGGACGTAAAAATAGCTGACGACTGCGCCGGCGATGCAGACGAGCAGCAGCGGCACCCAGAATTCACGGTAGCGGAACGCGGACAGGTCGATGGACGCAATCGACGCGACGACCATGATATCGAACATCAGCCCGGAAATGCGGGTCAGCAAAAAGTCGTTGGTATACGAACGGTGGACAAACCCGGCCTTCTTGCCGAACTTGAAAAACGACTTGATCACCGTCGCGGTGAGCATGCCGAACAGGAAGTTGAAACCCCAGATCAGCGGCTTGACCGTGTTGACCAGCAGCTTTACGCCGCTGAGATCGCACAGCGCGGACAGCCCCGCCATCAGCAGATACGCAAGGCCATACGCGACGAACACCAAGGCGAACTGGACGGTCAGCTTATCGAGCGATTCCGAAAGCGGGATCTCGCCGCGCGTCGTAATGACCGCCGCGGTCAAATCCTCCTTTTCCTCGGCGTCGATCTCGCGCTTCGTGCCCTTCTTGGCCGCGATGTTCAGGTAGATCACGCCGCCGATGCTGGCGGAAAGGAACCCGCACGCCGCGACCGACAGGCCGAAGCTCGACCCGTGCTCGAACCCGTACTGGTTCATAAACGTCGTGCCCCAGTTGAACGCCTGCCCCGGGCCCTGGCCGTAGCCCATCGGCAGCAGGATGCCGGACGCCGCCCAGCTCCCGATCACGTAAAACAGCCCGATCGTGATGAGCAGGCCCACAATGCCCTGCACCAGATACGTCGAAACCGTCAGCAGCGAGGAATTGAAGATATCCCGCCGCGCGGCCTTGCCGTGCGCCTTGTCCGCGCTCTGAAACGTCATCGCCACGACGCCGAGCCCAAGCCCGTGATACGTCAGCGCCTCGATGGACAGCGACGGAATCAGCGGCGCGCCCGCGGCCGCCTTCCAGATCGCCATGCATGCGAGCATCAAAAAACCGCCGATCACCGAGCTCGGAATCAGCGATTTTTTCAGAACCGGAATCGAGCGCCGCAGTCCGTTCGCCAGCAGCATCGCGCCGAACAGCAGCGAAAGCGTCAGTAAAAAGTCCCAAACAGAGTAGTCCCAAAACTGAATAGCGGTTGTCATAAAAATTCTTTTTATTCCTCTATTGTTCTATTATATATAATACTATACCGTATTTTCGCAGGTACGTCAACAGCAAACCGAAAAAACCGGGGAAAATCGCAAATTTTCTCGAAAAGATAGGCTTTTTTACTTGACGAATACTTTTTTTACTGATATAGTATACCAAAATCTACGACCACAAAAATCCCAGCCATTCGTAGATTTTCGAGGAAGACCCATGGATGAATTAACCCAACTAATCAAGAAGGAGATCAAACGACA
>JAFUDD010000176.1 GCA_017459315.1 Clostridia bacterium
CCATGATCTCATAGCGGTACATCTGGAGGTGTTTTTTCATCTGCAGAGCTTCCTCGATCGGGATCTCGGTGATGTCGCCCTCCTGCGTGCAGATGATGCAGTTGCCGCGGCCCTCCGCAAACGCGCGCACGGCGTAGTAGCCCATGCGGGTCGCGGTTTCGCGGTCACGCGCGTTGGGCGCGCCGCCGCGCTGGATATGGCCGAGAACGGTCACACGCGGGTCGATGCCGACCTCCTCCTTGATGCGGCGGCCGATATCGACGGCGCTGCCGACGCCCTCGGCAACGACGATCATGAAGTGCGTGTTGCCCGCAAGGCGCGAATCCTGAATGCGCTTGACAACGTCGTTTTCAAAATTGAGCTCATGCTCCGGGACGAGCACCGCCGTCGCGCCGACCGCAATGCCGACATACAAGGCCAAAAAGCCCGCGTTGCGTCCCATGACCTCGACGACCGAGCAGCGTTCATGGGACTGCATCGTATCTCTGAGCTTGTCGATACAGTCAATCGCGGTGTTGCACGCGGTATCGAAGCCGATGGTATAGTTTGTGCAGCCCACATCGTTGTCAATCGTTGCCGGGATGCCGACCGTCGGAATGCCGAGCCGCGAAAGCTCGAGCGCGCCGCGGAACGTGCCGTCGCCGCCGATGGCTACGATGCCGTCAAGGCCGAGCATCTTGCAGGTCGCAACCGCCTTTTTGCGGCCCTTTTCGGTCATAAAGTCCTCGCTGCGGGCGGTGTACAAAATCGTGCCGCCGCGCGAAAGCGTATGGCCGACAGCCTCGCCGGACAGCTTCACAAAGTCGCTTGTGATCAGGCCCTGCCAGCCTCTGCGGATGCCGACGCACTCGATCCCGTAAGCGTCCGCCGTACGCACAACCGCGCGCACCGCCGCGTTCATGCCCGGCGCGTCGCCGCCGCTCGTCAGAACGCCGATTCGTTTAATGTCCTTGCCCATAATCCTTCCTCCTTGGATAAATAATGTATCGAAAAGCGGTCGGTTTTCTGCGGTCTTTGCCGCATTTCCGAGCCAAAAACAACCTCTCCCGTATATATTTTACCATAGCCTTACCCAAAAGGGAAGCCCCGATTTGCAAAAAGGACGCAGCCTGTCAGCCGCGTCCCTTTTATTAACAGTTATTGCACATCCTTTGTCGCCACGATATCCGCGCCGGTGCCGGCGACGTTCTCGACCAGCACATCCCCGATCTTCACCGGGGCGGGCACGACCACGTCCGCCAGCGCCTGCATGACGCGGAAAATATCCTGCTTGGGGATATCGGTCTTGGTCTTGCACGGAACGACGACCGCGCCGCTGAGGCTTCCGGAAAGCCGCACGGTAGAGGTGACGATGCGCGTAGGCGCCGTGACCTCCTTGCGGGCGTAGATCTCGCCGCGCTTGCAGGTGTTGCCGACGACGCTTTGCACGACGCCGTTTTCAAGCGTAACGGTCATGGGGCAGCCCATCGGGCAGCCGATGCAAATGAGCTGAACGGTTTCCATCGTTTACACCTCCTCGATCCGGATCAGCAGGGTCTTGAGATCCGGGTGCCGATCGAACATGTCGCGCGTGAGCTTGACCTCCTCCATCTCGCCGGGC
>JAFUDD010000177.1 GCA_017459315.1 Clostridia bacterium
AACACCGCGATCCAGGTCGCGTCGAACCCGAACCGCATTGCGATTGCCGTCAACAAGCAGAACTAAACGCACGACCTGATCGCCCGCACCGGGCTGTTCAACGTCTCCGTGCTGACCGAGGACGCCACGTTCGACATCTTCAAACGCTTCGGCTTTGCCTCCGGCCGCGACACCGATAAGTTCGCGGGCTTCTCTGCCGTCAAGCGCACCGCAAACGGACTCTTGGCCGTCACCGAGAGCGTCAACGCCGTCTTTAGCGGTCACGTCGTCGAGACCGTCGATTGCGGATCGCATACGCTGTTCGTCGCGGATATCACCGAGAGCGAAACGCTGTCCAAGGCGCCGTCCGTGACGTATGCCTACTACTTTGCGCACATCAAGCCGAAGCCCGCGCCCAAGACCGAACAAAAGACCAAGTGGGTCTGCAAGGTTTGCGGCTATGAGTATGAAGGCGAGGAAATGCCCGACGACTACACCTGCCCGCTGTGCAAGCATGGCAAGGAGGACTTTGAAAAGATCACGGCCGAGCCGGTCAAAAAGACGACCAAGTGGGTCTGCAAGGTCTGCGGCTATGAGTATGAGGGCGAGGAGCTGCCCGACGATTACACCTGCCCGCTGTGTAAGCACGGTAAGGAGGACTTTGAAAAGGTCGAAGGCTAAAGGAAATCTTTTGAGAGGATCGCAGATGCGATCCTCTTTTCTATGCCGCCGATGAAATTCATGTAAGTCCCTTGCAATTCCTTTCTATTTCCTTATAATAGGACACATGGAACAGATGCGCGAAAATAAAATGGGAACCGAGCGGGAGGGCAAGCTCCTTCTGTCGATGGGCTGGCCGATCATCGTGTCGATGCTCGTGCAGGCTCTGTATAATATTGTGGACAGCATCTTCGTCTCGCGCCTTTCGACGCTGGACGAGGGCGCGCTGCGCGGCATTTTGGGCGAGCTCTATACGCCCGGCGTGGAAACGACCATCGGGGATAAGGCACTGAACGCGCTGTCTACGGTCAACCCGCTGCAGATGCTGATGATCTCGGTCGCGGTCGGGACGGCGGTCGGCATGAATTCGCTGATCTCGCGCCGTCTCGGGGAGCGCCGCACCGTTGATGCGAATCGCGCGGCGGGCAACGGCATGGTGCTGGCGGTGCTTTCCGCATTGGTGTTTACGGTGATCGGCCTCACGCTCTCACGGGCGTTTTTGCATTGGCAGGATACCGACCCCATCGTGCGGCTGTTCGGCACCGAGTATATGACGATCTGCCTGTCGCTGTGCGTCGGGCTGTTCCTGTCGTGCTGCATCGAGCGCATCATGACCGCGCAGGGGCGCACGCTCGTCGCCATGATGATGCAGCTGACCGGCGCGATCACGAATATCGTGCTCGACCGCGTGTTTGTGCTCGGCCTCGGCCCGATCCCCGCGATGGGCGTGACCGGCGCGGCCATCGCCACCGTGATCGGCCAGTTCGCGTCGATGACGCTCGCGCTCGTCATGCTCGTCCGTTCCAAGAGCGAGATTCGGCTGCACCTGCCGGACTTCCGGCTCTCGAAGCAGACGATCCGGGAAATCTACTCGGTCGGCGTGCCGTCGATTCTGATGCAGGCGGTCGGCACGGTCATGTATATCGGCATGAACGGCATCTTAAAGGCGCTCGGCGAATACCACGCCGCAACGCTCGATCCCGCGATCAACTATGTCGATGCGTATAAGAGCGCGTTCGGGACGTATTTCCGGCTCCAGTCGATCATCTTCATGCCGGTGTTCGGGCTGAACAACGCGGCGATGAGCATATTGGGCTACAACTACGGCGCGCGGAACAGGAAGCGGTTCCTTCGCGCCTACGGGATGCTGACGCTGTTCTGCGCATCGTTCATGGTGCTCGGCACGGCGATCTTCGAGCTGTTCGCGCCGCAGCTGATGCTGCTGTTTGCGGTGTCGTCGTTCACCTACGGCGTCACGCTTGAGGCGATCCGCGTGATCGCGTGGGGCTTCGTGTGCGCGGCGATCTGCATTGCGATGAATACGGTCTACGGCGCGACCGATACGGGCTTATACGGCACAATCACCTCGCTTGCGCGGCAGCTGTTTGTGCTGCTCCCGGTCGCCGGGCTGATGGCGTATTTCACGCACTCCATCGAGGCCGTCTGGTGGGCATTCCCGATTGCGGAGTTTATGACGCTGCTGCTCTCGACGTTTTTGACATGGAAGCTCTATAAAAAGAAAATTGAACCGCTCGGAAATCGAGAATAAACAAAAGCTGTCAGGCGCAAGGCTTGGCAGCTTATTTTATAGAGCTTTCCGCTTTTGGAAGAAAGAAAACCGTTTCTTTTCCGGCGCTTTCGGCTCGATCTCGATCACGTGCTTCTGCCATGCGTTGACGACCTGCGTATCGCCGTGGATGTGCAGCCGCTTCGCGCCGTAATTGAGGTGCGTATGGCCGTGCACCCAATAGGCGGGGCGCCAGCGATCCATCAGCGCGGTAAAGCACGCAAAGCCGCGGTGCGCGTAGTCGTCCAGATCGCCGCAGCCCTGCGGCGCGGCATGGGTCAGCACGATATCGACGCCGCCCGCGCGGTGCAGGGCGAACGACAGCCTGCGGATGCGCCGCGCCATCTGCTGCTCGGTATAGTGATGCGGCGCTTTTTTGTACTTGGCGCACCCGCCGAGGCCGAGAATGCGAATGCCGTTATAGGTGATCAGCTTGTCCTCGATGCAGTCGCAGCCCTCCGGCGGGAACGCCGCATAGCTGCCGTCGTGGTTGCCGTGGATATACAGCACCGGCACGCGCGCCATCGTGACGAGAAAGCTGAGGTATTCGGCGTCGAGATCGCCCGCGGACAGGATCAGATCGTATTCGTCGAGCCGTCCGGGCTTATAGTAATCCCAAAGATACGGGTCTTCTTTATCGGAAAGCACAAGGATTTTCATGGATGCAGCTCCTCCGGCAGCCGGTCGCGGTAGATGCCCTCGAGCCGCACCAGCGCCTTCGCATAGGGAAGGATCGTGTCGTAGGCCGGAATTTCGCCGTCCACATTGTCGCAAAGCCAGTCCATTTCCAAGAGCTCCTGCGGCGTGAACGGACGCGTGCCGTCCGAGCGCACCGTGCCGTCCTGCGAGACGATCTCGCGGAAAAACGGCAGCTGGCTTTCGCCCGCAAGCTCCTTTTGCAGCATCGAAACGAGCGTCTTGACGCCCTCCGGCAGCCCGTCCTGCAGCACGATATCGACGACCTTGCTCTGCATCCCCCACCAGTAGTTGACCGCGTGGGCGGCGTCCTTATACGCGTTGTCCTCCCAATGCCCGTTTAAGATGTCGGACAGCAGGCGGCGGTAGAACTCGCCCCAGTTCCAGTACGGCGCGGCAAGCGGACGGAACGTGCCGTCGGTGTTGACAAGGTTCAGTCCCCAAAGCTCCTGCTCGCGTCCCGGCATCGGCAGGTCGCGGTTCGAGATCAAGTCCACACCTTCCTGCAGCAGCGCCGAGATCGGCCCTTCCTCGCAGCACGACCAATGCAGCCGCACGCGGGCGCGTGGGTTCGTCATTTTTGCGCCGAGCGCAAACGCGTTGATGCCCGCGATCACGCCGAAGATCGGGGAGGAGGCGATGTAACCGATGGCGTCGGTGCGCGTCAAAGCACCCGCGATCACGCCGGACAGGAACTTCGCTTCATAGATGCGGCTGTAATACGTGCGCACGCCGGGGTACGGCATGATGACCGAGCAGTTTAGGATCTTGATCTGCGGGTATGTGACGGCAGCCTTGCGGCAGGCCGTGATCAGCGACGGCGTCGTGGCAAAGATCACCTGCGCGCCGTCCTCTGCGGCGGCCTTAAAGCAGGCGTCCGCGTCCTGCGCGTCCGAAACGATGTACGACGCGGTTTTGACGCGATCCGTGAGAGCGGTCTCGGCTTCGATGCGCCCGCGCTCGTGCGCCGCCGCCCAGTCGGACGTGTCGGGCGAAAGCGGGTGGATCCATGCGGCGGTCAGGCTGTCCGGCAGCAGTACCGCGTCCACAAGGCGCGACAGCACGCTCTTGCCCTGCGGCGCGGCCTCGGTCGCAACGGTGACGGAGGCGGAGGCCTCGGCGACGGCGGCGGCAATCGCCGCCCGCATCGCATCGTCGGTCATGGTACGCGCATCGGCGGGCGAATAGACCGAGAGAAACTCCAAAAACACATCGGCTTCGGTCGTGTCCGCGGGCAGGGAACCGAGCAGCCCGCAAAAGCGCGTGTACAGGCTCTGCACGCTCTGCCGCTGCTCGCTCGTCCAGACGTGTTCCGGCGAAAAGCCGAGCAGCGCCTGCAGCTTTTCATACTGCCCCTCGCGCGTGCAGCGCACGGCGTAGAGGCGGCTTTTTGAGAAGAACGCCAAGAACGAATAGTATACACGGATGGCCTCGGTGTCCTCCCACGCGGGCAGGATGCGCAGCACGTTCGCCGCCACGGTCGGCGCGTCGAACGCCGACAGCACGCTGACGCGCTTGTTGCCCTCCAGCACGTAAAAATCGCCGAGGTATTCATAGCAGCGAATCGGATCGCGGATGCCCGTGTCTCCGAGGTGGTCGCTGCACAGCGCGATCCACTTCATGCCAAATTCGGTGTCTTCCTCTAAAAGCGGGCCGAAGTCCGCCGAAAACGCCGTCTTGCGCCCCGCGCTGACCATGCCGACGATGCGCGCCGTCGGCACGTCGAATACGCCGAGCTCCACGCGCCCTGCGACCGATTTGCCCGCAAGGAGCTCGTCTAAAATCTTCGGATACGGGTCCGCGCCGCGCTTCACGTCGTTCTGATACCGCTTCAGCGCCTTTTTGTGCGCGAGCTTATAGGCGTTGTTGGCTTCCATGATGCTCATAAAATGCCGGTTTTGCCCGGATATCGGGCTTCCTTTCCGCAGGGCGGCAAGCCGTCCCTTGAAATTTTCCGCATTGTAACACCCCGCCGCGCGGCTGTCAATAGTGCGGAGCAGAATATCACACAGACTTTGCAACCCGGCGCGAGAGGCTTTCGGAGAACAAAAAAGATTCTCCGATGAAGGAGAATCTGAGTCGGTGCAAGCCGATATTATGCGCGGAACGTGATGCCGTTCTCGTCCGCGGACTCGATGATCGCAAGGGATTCAAGGTGGATGCCCTGCTCGCGCAGCTTCTTGCCGCCGGGCTGGAAACCCTTTTCGACCGCGACGCTGATACCGATCAGCTCCGCATCCGCCTGTCGCACGATCTCGACAAGCCCGCGCAGCGCTTCGCCGTTGGCAAGGAAATCGTCCACGACAAGCACCTTGTCGTTCGGCCCGAGCCAGTCCTTGGCGACGATCAGCGTGACCGCCTTTTTATAGGTATAGGAGAAGATTTCGCTCTTGTAAAGCCCGCCCTCGATATTATCGGACTTCGCTTTCTTGGCAAAGACCATCGGCACGCCGAATTCCTCGGCCACCGCTTCTCCGAATGCAATGCCGCTTGCCTCGCAGGTGAGAATCGCGGTCGGCTCCTGCGGGAACAGACGGCGCACCTCTTTAGCCAGCTCCTTCATCAAAAGCGGGTCTACCCGGTGGTTCAAAAATCCGTCCACCTTGATGATGCCGCCCGGCAGCACGCGCCCTTCCTTGCGAATCCGATCCTCCAAAAGCTTCATACCATCGTCCCCCCCGTATCGAAATTCTTATGCCCATGATACGGTGAAAAACCGCCAAAATCAACCCTTTTTCGACATTTTTACGGACAACTTACCCAAAGCAAAGCGGCTCATTCAAAGAACCCGCGCCACGGCAGCGCGTCCGAAAACGTGAACGCGTTTTCGAGCAGCTTCGAGCAGCGTCCGATCAAAAAACCGTTGATGAGCGCACACAGCAGCGTGCCGAGCCGCACACCCTCGAAGTGCCACAACCCGAAGAATGCGAACGACAGCGCCACGCCGACGAGCATCGACGTGATGTCGTATACGGTCTTGAATACGTTGATGTTCACGCCGAACTTACCCGAAAGCAGCTTCACGAACAGCTCATACGCCTCCGGCGGCAGGTACGTGTGGAACAGCAGCGAAATGCCGAGCGAGCACAGAAGCACGCCGATCACATACAGCACGATCCGCACCCATAGCGCGTCGGTCGGGAGTGGGGCCAGCAGCGCCATCGCGCCGTCGAGCAAAAACCCGTACAACACGGCGGTCGCAAACGTCAAGAGCCACGCGGCTTTCCATTTTCGCATCAGCAGCATCGTCACCGCGAGCAGCACGGCCTGCAGACAGTATTCCGCCATGCCGAACGTGAAAAACGGAAACAGCGGGTTCAGCTTTCGATAGAGAATGTACGCGGGCGCGACGACCATGCTGACGCCGAAGTTCGCGGCTTCCATCGCCGCTACGCCGAGAGCAACGAGCGCAAGGCCGACAAGATACGCGGCCTCGGTGTAAAAGACGGGCTTTTGCTTCATAAAACCTCCGAACCAAAAAAGAAGCTCGCGGCGTTTGGTACAGAAACGCCGAAAGCTGCTTGTAAAAGTATACCGATGGGGAACGAAATTGTCAAGCGACAAAAATCCCGCAGGACTACGCCTGCGGGATCGAATTTTACGCTTTCAGAATGGCCCGGTGATAGACCTTCTTGCCCTTTTTGATCTTTACGC
>JAFUDD010000178.1 GCA_017459315.1 Clostridia bacterium
CTGTGTTCGACCTGGACGGCACGCTGTTTTGCGAAACCGACCCCAATTATTTCGACTATACGCTACTGGTGCATCGCGTATTGGAGGACCCGGATTACATCGACAAGGCGAGCGACTTTGAGCGCGAAACCGCGATGAAGATCGTCGAGCAGAACCTCACCGGCGCGTCGTTTAAGGGGCTCGAGGTCGATCACGGCAAGTGCATTGCGTCCGCGTTTGCGGGCATGACGCTCGACGAGTTCAACGCCTATATACAGGACTTCAAGCAGCTCCCGATGCCGAGCTACGACGGGATGCTGCGCGGCGAGGGCTGGTATAAGCCGATGCTGGAGGTCGTGGAATACCTCAAGGCGAACGACTTTACCGTTTACGTCGTCAGCGGCACGGATCGTCTGATCGTGCGCGGCATTGCGGACAACTCCCCGCTCGGCCTGCCGATGGGACAGATCATCGGCTCGGATGAAACGATTGTGACGAGGGACCAGAACGGCGAGGACGGCCTCACCTACGTGTTCGACGACGATGATGAGCTGATCCTCGGCGGCGATTTTCTCATCAAGAATCTGAAAATGAACAAGGTCGCGGTGATTGCGCAGGAGATCGGCGTACAGCCGGTTCTGTCGTTCGGCAACAGCACCGGCGACAGCAGCATGGCCGAGTATGCCACAAGCGGCAACCCCTACCGCAGCTTGGCGTTCATGCTCTGCTGCGACGACCTCGAACGCGAGAACGGCAATGAAGCCAAGGCGGACAAGATGCTTGCGCTATGCGACGAGTTCGACTGGGTCCCGATCTCGATGAAGAACGATTGGACCACGATCTACGGCGACGGCGTGACCAAGCGCGAAACGACCCCGAACGAGGCGCTCGAAACCGCGCTCGCCGAATGGAAGGCCGCGCACGAGCCGGAGCCCATCGTGCTTTCGGACGACAGCTCGGACTTTGTGCTGCTTTCGGAAGCCGTGCCGGACGCGATTTTGGAGATCCGCTATTATTCCACCTACAACTTCGTCGGCGACCGGATCGACGGCTATGAGGAGCCGCTGGCGTTCCTCACCAAGGAGGCCGCCGCCGCGCTCAAGGAGGTCAGCGACGAACTGATCACGATGGGCTACCGGCTGAAGATTTTCGACGCGTATCGCCCGCAGATGGCGGTCACGCACTTTATGAACTGGGCGCTCGACCCCGACGATACGCGGATGAAGGAATACTTCTATCCGGAGCTTGACAAGGACGTGCTGTTCCCGCAGGGCTATATCGCCGAGCATTCCGGCCACAGCCGCGGCAGCACGGTCGATCTGACGCTGTTCGATATGACGCTCGAAAAGGAAGTCGATATGGGCGGCACGTTCGACTACTTCGGCGAGCTTTCCCACCCGGACTACACCGGCATCACGACCGAGCAGTACGCCAACCGCATGATCCTCCGCGAGGTCATGCTCAAGCACGGCTTTAAGCCGCTGCCCGAGGAATGGTGGCACTTCACGCTGGCTGACGAGCCGTTCCCGAATACCTACTTCACGTTCCCGATCAACAGCGATTCCGTCGCCGCGCAGGACGCCGAGCAGCCCGCCGAGCAACCGGCCGAGCAGCCTGCCGAACAGCCGGAAGCGGAACAGCCCGCAACCGAGCAGCCGGAAGCGGAACAGCCCGCAACCGAGCAGCCGGAAGCCGAGCAGCCCGCAACCGAGCAGCCGGAAGCCGAGCAGCCCACAGAGCCGCCGGAAGCGGAGCAGCCCGCCGGGACGGCGGACGAAACGACCGAGGCGCAGAAGCTGATTGAAGAAATGGTCGTCGATTACGGCAGCTACGGCGACGAGGCGGCGGCGCAGATCGCGGCACTCGAAACCCGGCTTGCCGAAACGGATGCGGACGCGGCGGCGCGCTGGCAGAAGATCATGGCGGTATGGAAGGACGTCAACACGAACCTAACCATCTATGAGGACGTGCTGCCGGACGGCCTTGCCGATACCGACGAGCTTTGCATCGTGGCGCTCGGCTTTCAGCTGAACCCGGACGGCACCATGCGCGAAGAGCTGCTTTCGCGGCTCGGCGTGGTGCTGCAAAGCGCGCAAAAGTACCCGAACGCCTATATCGTCTGCACAGGCGGCGGCACCGCGGCGGAGAACCCCTC
>JAFUDD010000015.1 GCA_017459315.1 Clostridia bacterium
CGTAGCCGAACACCGGGCCTAAAAACAGCACAACGGTCAAGAACGTGAGCAGCACGCCCGTCGAGGCGACAAGCCGCAAGATGGTAAGCCATCTTTGAAGCGGCTTATTTCGGATCAACTGTATAAACATAAGCAGCGACGCCAGGCCCGCAAGCAGATTCGACAGCACCGTAAAATACCGCAGACTGTACAGCCCCATGCCCGAAAACGCGCCGCTGTCGTCCCACCGGAACGCCATGGTCGCCCATGCAATCGGCACGATCACCATGATCGCGCCCTCGATCAACAGCGACGCAATGCGCCGCACCAAGTCCTTTTTCATACGCCTGCCCCTTGCGGTTCCTTTGTATACAGTATAGAATTTTGCGGCGGGCGCGTCAAGCAGCTTTTCGCGCGGTCTGTCTTTTGGCTTGCCAAGCGGCGCGATTCCCTTTATACTGATAGCATCAAAACAGCGGAGGCAAACATGGGCGAATACATCATGGATCTCAGAAAGATCGTCGGGCACAGGCCGCTGATCCAATGCGCGGCAAGCGTGATCGTGGAAAACGACGCGGGCGAGGTGCTGCTCGGGCGGCGCACGGACAACCGCCTTTGGGGCTATGCGGGCGGCGCGGTGGAATTGGACGAAACCGTGGAGGAATGTGCCGTGCGCGAGCTGTTCGAGGAAACGGGCGTGATCGCGGACGAGCTTGTGTTCTTCACGGTCAATTCCGGCCCCCGCGCGCACTACGTCTACCCGAACGGCGACGAGGTCTATAACTTTGAGATCGTCTACCGCTGCCGCAAGTGGCACGGCATCCCGACCCCGCAGCCGGAGGAGGTCGAAATGCTCGGATTCTTTAAACCGGACGCTTTCCCGCTCGATCATTTTTCCCCGCCGATACGGCCTGTATGGGAAAAGTACCTCTCGGTGCGTGCCGAAGAAGCCGGATCAGATTGTTCATAAAAATTCCGCAAGGATTTTGCAACAGCGCAAAGGAAGTATGGTATACTGCTTCTAAACAGACGGGAGGCGATCCTATGGAAGCAAAAGCCAACACCTTCGGGCGATTTTTGAAAACGCTCGCCGCAGGGATGCTGCGGTTCATCGTACCGTTCATTCTGACGGTACACGCCGCGGTATTTCTGTACCTGCATATGCATTGGGACTACGGTACGGAATGGACCTATTCGCTGTTCGGCTATACATGGACGATCAACGACGAGCTGCTTTTGTCTATCGGTATCGGCGGCTATGTCGGTGCGGCTGCGGCGGCGCTCGTGCAGCTTTGGGGTGAAAAGCGGCTGCGTCCGCGCGCGCTGATCCCGCTCGCGGTCGGCGTCGGTCTCATGGCAAACTATCTTTCGACGCTGGTGCTGCTGTCCGAATCGGCGCTTAAGGACTTCTCTCCCTACCTTGTGATCGGCGCGATCCTTGCGTGCATTCTTTGGGGCATGGCGATCGTATCCCGCAGAGGGCGAGACGGCGGCAGCGTGCGGGCCGCGATCCTCGGCGCCGTCATCGGCGTTGCCGTCGGCACGGTGCTGTTCGCTGCGTTTTCCGTATTCCTTGCCGCAATCGACGCGCTTTTGCTTGACGTGGACACCGACCTGTATCTGCTCTTTGCCCTGCTCGGATACGGCAGCGTCGGCATAACGGTGTTCCTCTCGTTCCTGCCGAAGCCCGACGGCGAACCGAACCGGAACAAGGCATATTCGGTCGCGTTCGGGTATATCCTTCTGCCGCTGTATCTGGTGCTGCTTGCGATCCTGTACGCGTATCTTGCCGTGCTGCTTGTGCGGTTCAAGCTGC
>JAFUDD010000179.1 GCA_017459315.1 Clostridia bacterium
CCTCCTTATGGACTTTTGGCCTTCCTCCCGGAAAGCAAGAAGGACCGTTAGCCGAATAAATATATCACACAACCCCTGAAAATGCAAGCGTTTTGCGGCAATTTTGCGAAAAACTTTTTGTGCCGTTTCTCCCCTGCCTGTCCATGCGGGACGGATGCGCGACAGCGGCCGGAGCCTTGCTCAATACACATCAAACCGGAACAGAAACGCGTAAAGATAAAACTGTCCGAGCACAAGGCACGCGGCGGTCATGGCTCGATCGACCCAGCGGCGCTTGCCGAGTATCGCCATGCCGAGCAGCAGCGGGAAGCAGACAAGCAAATATCGCGGCGCGGACAGGAGCCACGTTGCACCCATCGTGACCGCAAAGTAGATCAAAAAGTACGCGGTATAGGACGCGCGCTGCTTGCGCGCGGTGACGGCCATGACAAACAGCGCCGAAAACTGCGACAGCAGCGACGGCACCCACAGACCGAGCGTGTCCTGGAGCTTGCCGTTCTCTAACCAGCTCATCGCATAGTTCAGCTGATACCGCACCGAATCGAAGAACCAGCCAAGCTGCTGACTCCAGTTCTGCTGCTGATAGACCGTAAACGTCCACGCGCTGCCGGTTTCGACATAGTTAATGAGCAGATACGCCCCAAACCCCGCAGGGATCAGCAAAAGCGTCAGCCCCCAAAGCCACGTTTTGCGGTCGCGCCCGCGCGATTCGAGCAGCGCCATGATCCACTCGAAGCAGACCGGCACCAGCAGGATGATCCCGACCGAGCGCGTAAACGCCGCAAGGCAGCCCATTATGCTTGCGGGCAGCCATTGTTTCTTTCGCATAAACAGCATGCAAAGCAGCGACAGCAGCACAAACGTCCCCTCGCTGAGCGGCGCAGTATAGAACAGCGCCGCCGGCAGGATCGCATAGAACTTGACTGCCCGCCGCGCGGTCGCCCGGTCATAATCGAGCCGCGCAAGGCGATACAACACGCACCCGCCCGCGCTCGAGCACAGCACCGAAACAAGCATCCCCGCCGCGAACGCGTTCCCGGTCAGCGGCAGCAGCAGCCGGATCAAAACCGAATAGAACGGCAGAAACACGAGCCGCCACACGGTGCCGCTTCCGTCGTAATCCGCATACCAATGCTCCGCGATCGCCAGATAATGCGGCGTATCGCTCCCGCGCCATCCGGAAAGACTGTCGAGCAGCGTCCCGCCGTACTCCGACGCCATCGCGCGCCACGCCCACCCGAGCACGATCCGCGCCGCGTGGACGCCGAGCATCGCAAGGAAGATCACTGCATAGGTCCGCCATCCGTCGTCCGACAGGGACAGCGGTTCACAGCGGCTTTCGTGATCATTCTTCTCCGCAGACGCCGTTTCAACGGCCGCAGAGCCTTCGCCGCCCGGCGCATCCGGCGTTTTGTCATCGTCCCGCCCTACGGCCCTGCGCCATGCCGCGACCCATTGAAACACAAACACGCCGCCGACCGCCGCATACAGCAGAATGTCACATAGCACAATCGCCCATTCCTGCCATGTGTCCAGCGAAAAATTCTGCAAGTACATGCCGAAGCAGCACAGCAGCGCCGTGCAGCACACGGCGATGAGCAGCCATTCGGTTCGGTGAGCGAAACGTTTTTGCATAATGTTCTCCTTCTGCTGCCAGTATAACATACGCCGCCCCGCCTGCCAACCCCGATTTATAAGACGGACGAGGCTTCGCGCATCTTTGCGGTGAATCGCAATTTCGCGCAAAAGCAGCGTCCGCCTTGCAGCGGACGTTGACGGTGATCGTTTTATGGTTTTGTTCTCCGACTTTTATGCAAAACGCCGGCGGGTTATGTTCACAGCATCCGCTTCAGCCGCCCGATTCTGTCGGCAGCGTTTTTTGATAGGTATAGCCGATGCGCTCCCGCCCGTCCGCCGTGGTGCAGGGACCGATCTCCGTAAGCACATAGCCGGCAGCGGCATACAAAGCCTGCGCGGCATGATTGTCCTCCGTCGTATGAATGATCACACACGCCTTTTGCTGCTGTGCCGCCATCGTTTCTATGACGGTCAGAATATACCTGCCGATCCCCTGCCGCTGTCGGGAGGGCGCCACCTGCAGCATGCCCAGCTCCAACGCATCGGCGGCGTCGTCCACGCGAAACCATGCGGCGGGCGTCGCATCGTATACGATATAGTAGGCCGACGCCGGATCGGCAAGCAGCCTTTCCCAAACGGCATGGCTGCGGTGTGTGCCGTGCAGCGCGGCGATATTCTGCGCATACACGTCCGCAATAAAAGGAATATCGGCGTTTACGGCCGGTCTGTACTCCATAGTAGGCTCCCGCTCGACGGTTACAGCATCCGTTTCAGCTGCTCGACCACGCCGCCGAGCAGCGTTTTGAGCGACAGATCGCCGACGCCGATCACGGTGTTGTCACAATGGTTGACCGGGATCAGCAGCTTTTGCGCAGGGCTTTGCCCGACCGCCACGGCCATATCCGGCGTGATCTCGCCGAGCAGCGCATCCGCAATCACGATCGCAATCGGCCCGATGATGATGTCCGCGCAGCGCACGTTTACGCGCACGGCGTTTTCCCCGGTCGCCGCTTGATCCGCGCCGCCCTTGAGCATCGCAGCGGTCGCCGTGCTGTTTGTACCGACGGCGGTGATATCGCAGTCGATCCCCTCCGCCTTGATTCGCTCGATCACCTCGCGCCCGATGCGCCCGCCCTGTCCGTCGATCACCAAAATCCGCATTGCTTCATCCTCCCTGTTTGTCAACAGTATATCATCCCGCCGCGCCGTTTGCAACGCGGATTTGTCGAAAAACAGGCGTTTTCGCTTGACAACGCGCCTGCGCGGGCATACAATAAAGGCAAACCAACAGGAGGTTCAAAATGATGAGTGTTTTTACGATTTTCTGGATTGCGGCGACGCTGCTGTTTATGTACATGGTATTCGGCAAGATGGATCTTGTCCAATGGAAGGGTCTTGTGCCGGGCTATAACCTCTATACGCTCTGCGAAGAATTCGACGGCAACGGCTGGCGCGTGTTTATGTTCCTGATTCCGGTTTACAACATCGTGCTGTGGATTCAGATGTGCATGAAGTGGGCGCGCGCGTTCGGCAAGAGCAACGGCTTCGGCGTCGGCATGGCGCTGCTGTCCCCGGTGTTCCTTGCGATCATCGCACTCGACGAAAAGGCCTGCTATACCAAGACCGTCGAAGCATAACGGAATACACAAAAGCGTCTCTCTTTTGAGAGGCGCTTTTTTGTTGTGCGGATTCTCCCCTGGCGGAGAATCTTTCATTTTTCGCGGAAAATATGCCACGGTTCGCTGAAACTGCCCTCTAACCGATTTTGTCCCGCGGCGCTATAATACAACCATCAAAAGCAAACGCGCTGCGGCGCAAAAGGAGGTAACAATGGCGAAATACCGCGTTCTGCTGGCAGACGACAACAGCCGGTTTACCGATACCATGAAAGGATACCTGCTGGCGCAGGAAAACATCGCAAGCGTAGACACCGCCGCCGACGGCAAGGAAGCTCTGCAGCTTCTGAAGGACAACCGCTACGATGTGCTGACGCTCGATCTGATCATGCCGAACGTGGACGGGCTGACCGTGCTGGAGCAGCTTTCTGCCGTCTGCGGCGCCGAAGCGCCCGCGGTCGTGATCCTGTCCGAGCTTCGCAACGAAGCCATGGTGCGCCGCTGCTGCGCGATGGGCGCTCGATATTACATGGTCAAGCCGATCGAGCCGGAGACGCTGTATAAGCGGCTGCTGCAGATGCTCGAAGCCGAGCAGCCCAAGGGTGGCATCCTCCCCTATGCCCAGACGCCGAAGTCGTTCGACGAAAAGGTAACGGCGATCTTCCTTGTCGCGGGCATCCCCGCGCATATCAAGGGCTACCACTATCTGCGCGAAGGCATCCGCATGGTCTATGACGAACCGGAGCTGATCAACCGCATCACCAAGGAGCTGTACCCCGGCATCGCCAAGAAGTTTGGCACCTCCGCAAGCAAGGTCGAACGCGCGATCCGCCACGCGATCGAGGTCGCCTGGACGCGCGGCAAGATCGAAAACCTCAACGGCCTTTTCGGCTACAACATCTACGGCAAGAACGACAAGCCGACCAACGGCGAGTTCATCGCCCTCGTCGCGGACAAGCTCCTCATGGAGGAGCAGAGCAA
>JAFUDD010000180.1 GCA_017459315.1 Clostridia bacterium
GAATATTTTACAATGCAGGCAAAGGCGTTTTTGGAGCTTTTGCCGTCGTCGCACAAAAAGCCGCTGTCGCAAAAGACGGCGGGGATGATGAAGGGCGAAAAGGGAACGCTGCTGTATCTGTCCAATCATGAGGACGTGACGGCGGGGGAACTGAGCCGCGCGCTGGAGATCGGCTCCGGCGGGGTTGCGAATGTGCTGAACGCCTTGGAGAGCAAGGGGCTGATCCAAAGGACGCAAAGCCCGCTCGACCGGCGCAAGGTGATCGTTTCGCTCTCGGACGAGGGGCGGGCGGTGATCGAAAAGCACAAGGCCGAGGCGCTCGACGTGACGGCGCTGCTGCTTTCGCGGCTCGGCAAGGAGGATACGGAACAGCTTTTGCGCATCTTCAAGCGTCTGGTCGCCATCGGCGACGAGCTGTGCGCGGAAAAAACGGAGGAACAAAAACCATGTGGAAACTGATTCGATACATGCGGCGGCGTGACCGCGGGTTTGCGCTGCTGTGCCTGCTGCTGGTGGCGGGGCAGGTGTATTTCGACCTGACGATGCCGGACTTTATGAGCGACATCACGAAGCTGATCGTCACGCCCGGCAGCGCGATGGCGGATATCTGGATCGCGGGCGGCAAGATGCTTGCCTGCGCGGCGGGCAGCGCGGCGCTGTCGGTGATCGTCGGCTGGCTCGCGGCGACGATTGCGGCGGATTTCAGCTATTCCGTGCGCGAGGGCGTCTTCACGCGCGTGACGGATTTCGGCGCCGAGGAGATGAAGCGATTCTCGACCGCGTCGCTGATTACGCGCACGACGAACGACATCACGCAGATCCAGATGGTCGTCTCGTTTGGCTTGCAGGCGATGATCAAGGCGCCGATCATGGCGGTGTGGGCGATCCTGAAGATCGTCGGCAAGAGCTGGGAGCTGTCCTTGGCGACCGCCGGTGCGGTCGTGCTGCTGCTCGTCGTGATCCTGTCGGTCATGGCGTTTGTGATGCCGAAGTTCAAGATCATGCAGAAGCAGATCGACGAGGTCAACCGCGTCACGCGCGAGAACCTCACGGGCCTTAGGATCGTGCGCGCGTTCAACGCGGAGCCGTATCAGGAGGCGAAGTTCGAGACGAGCAACGACAATCTCATGCGCACAATGCTGTTCACGTCGCGCAGCATGGCGGTGCTGATGCCGTTTGTCAACCTCGTCATGCAGAGCGTTTCGCTTATGATCTACTGGCTCGGCGCGGTTCTGATCGAGGGCGTTCCGCTGACCGCGCCCGCCGAGCGCGTCGCGCTGTTTGCCGAGATCGTCGTGTTCTCGTCCTATGCGATGTATGTCATCATGTCGTTCATGATGCTGATTATGATTTTCATGATGCTGCCCCGCGCGGCCGTGTCCGCCGGGCGTATCAATGAGGTGCTTGAAACCGATCCCGCCGTGAAGGAGGGAACGAACGGCGAAGCCGCGCCGGAGCACGGCACGGTATCGTTCGGGCATGTTTCGTTCCGCTATCCGGACGCCGCCGAAAACTGTCTGACCGATATCAGCTTCACGGCAAAGCCCGGCGAGACCGTCGCGTTCATCGGCTCGACCGGCAGCGGCAAAACGACGCTCGTTTCGCTCGTCGCGCGGCTGTTCGACGCGACCGAGGGCGTTGTGAAGATCGACGGGCGCGACGTGAAGGACTACACGTTCGCCGCGCTGTACGATCGCGTCGGCTTTATCGCGCAAAAGGCGCAGCTGTTCTCCGGCACGGTCCGGGAAAACCTGACGTTCGGCAGAACCGGCGCAGGCATCACGGAGGACGACTGGCGCGCGGCGCTGGAGATCGCGCAGGCCAAGGACTTTGTCGAGGGTCTGCCGAACGGCGCGGACGGC
>JAFUDD010000016.1 GCA_017459315.1 Clostridia bacterium
ACCGGTAAAGCCGTTGCATAAGGTCGCGTCCGGTGGTGAGATTTCCCGCATTATGCTGGCATTGAAGATTGCACTGTCCGATGCGGATCGGATCGAAACGTTGATCTTTGACGAAATCGATACCGGCATTTCCGGCATGGTCGCCAATGCCGTAGCCAGAAAGATGCATGAGCTTTCGCTGCGGCATCAGATCCTTTGTGTAACGCATCTTCCGCAGATTGCTGCGTATGCCGATCATCATTACGTAGCAAGCAAAGAATCGGATGAATCTACGACGCGAAGCAAGACACGTCGCTTGACGGAAGCAGAAATACCCGCCGAGCTGGCGCGCATTATGGGCGCATCCTCCGACGACGAAGCTGCGCTGCGTCATGCCGAACAGCTTCTTTCCGAAGCACAGAAGGATAACAATTAAAAGAGAATAAAAGGAAGAGACGGATCGTTCTGCGCTCCGTCTCTTTGCTCATAATAGCTTTTCAATCCAATGCAAATTGTGTTTATGGATCATTTGCTGTGCTTTTTTGTTCGCAGCTTCTCTATACACGTCGGAAGGCCTGTGCGCATCGGCGCCGATCACCACGTCGTTGCCGACTTCGCCGGCAATTTTCCAGAGCATCGTATTGGGATACCACCGCTTGTCCCATATGCCGAGCAGATTGATTTCAAGCGGAATATGCAGAGCCTTTGCCGCTTCGCAAAGTCGCTTCATTTCCGACTTGTAATGCTTGCTGCGCGGACGCATATAGCGCAGCAGGTCGGGGTGCGCCAAATACAGAAATGTTCCGGTCTGCATCGCATCAATCGTTTGATCGACGTACGCGCTCAGCACAGCGGGATCCATCGTCGGTCGTCCGCTGTAAATACCTTCATACTCGTTTCCGACAAAGTGCTGTCCGAGAATGAAATAATCAAACGGATACGGCTCGGTGAGCTTTTTCCAGGCATCAAAGAATTCCGGATAGTACTCAGCCTCTAATCCGAGAAGAATACGGATATCATCCTTGTATTCATCCTTAAGACGCAGAATGGACGACACATAATCTTCGAGCTGTGAACAGTCCATACGGATACCGGAATGATATCCGTTGCTGAAGGGATAGGGGGAATGATCCGAAAATCCCAGCGTTTCCATACCGGCTTGGATTGCCGCTTCCACAAATTCATGATCGGCTCCGGAGGCATGTCCGCAGCGTACTGTATGTGTGTGATAGTTATGCGGCAGAAGCATTACTTTTGCTCCTCGGAGGATTCATCCTCAAATTCAAAAGCAGAGCTCGGCATCGCAACGCCGCCGGAGCGCGCCTGCGCTTTGGCTTTGGCCTGCTTTTCTTTATCGGTAAATTTGTTGATCAACACAAATACCAATACGACAAGCACGACAGCAAGTCCCATCATTACCCAGGTCAATATCTGCGTAAAGCGGTACGATAAAGCATTCCGAAGACTTGCATAGGTCTCGTTCTGACCGGGGAGCGTTTCGCCGATTCCCATGAAAAGATATTCACCGTTTTCGTCGGTTGCAGCTTCAGCATAACTTGGATTGACGCCGTCCGGTACCTCCGGCGCGGGGAGCGTGCCGAATACGGACGACATGGCATTATACCCGTACAGACCGTCAATATTGGCTTCCGTCCCTTTGATATTGCCCTTGGCGTCAATATTGTCCGCATAATAGGTTTTAAAATCGTCGGTGAAACGATAGGCAACATCGGCGTAGACTACGTTCTGAAATCCGGAGGTCAGAGCCATAACAAACATAATGACACCGAGCGCCAGATAGAGCGGCCG
>JAFUDD010000181.1 GCA_017459315.1 Clostridia bacterium
CCACGCCCTTGGTATCGACGCGGATCGAGCCGATCACAACGTCTTCGAGCGGGACGGACTTTTCACCGCTGTACGGATTATAGGTGACGGGCGTAGCAGCGATCGCGTCGAGCGTGTCGAACCCGTCGGTCAGCATACCGAACGCGGCATAGCTGCCGTCTAAAAAGTCGCTGTCCGCATGCATGATGAAGAACTGGCTGCCTGCAGAATTGGGCTTTGAGGCACGCGCCATCGAGATCACGCCGCGCTTATGCGAGATCGGGTTCTTCACGCCGTTGGCGGAAAATTCGCCCTTGATCGAATAGCCGGGGCCGCCGGTGCCGTCGCCGTCCGGGTCGCCGCCCTGGATCATGAAGCCCGCATAGATACGGTGGAAGGTCAGTCCGTCATAGAACCCGCTGTTGGCGAGCGTGACAAAGTTCGCAACGGTGATCGGCGCAACGTCCGGATACAGCTCCAGCGTCATCGTCTGGCCGTCCGCCATGGTGATCGTGGCGATGGGATTGGTGTTCATTTCGGTTTTTTCCTCCTCGTTGGCGCCGCAGCCGAAGGAAAGCATCAGCAGCAGCGCGAGCAGCATAGGTAACAGTCGTTTCATGGATTTGCCTCCGTTTGTTATTCCGTCGGCTGCGTTTCGGCTTCCTCCGCACGGAATTTGGTTATCTTATCGCCGTTCATTTCGGCGCAGACCTCCAAAAAGTGATTGATGACGCGGGACCGGTACTGCTTCTTCTGCGCCAGCAGCACAAGCGACGGCATGTCCATCGGCCGATCCGAAATCGTCTTGAACGCGAAATGCTCGAAGCCCAGCATCGCCAGCGACAGCCGCGGCACAAGCGCCACGCCCTTGCCGGACTCCGCCCACATCAGACACGCGTTCGTATTGCTGCCGACAAACTTCGGCAAAAACGTCGTCCCGGCCTCGCGGAACGCGGTGCGCAGCAGGGAAAGATGCTCCTCGGTCGCGCTGAGCGGGAACTTGGCCAGCTCCCGTAAAGACACGGAGGCGTCCTCGTTGCCGCGGAAAAAGGCTTCCGGCCGATAGCTCGCCACCAGATAATCCGGCTGCGAGAAAATGACTTCGAGGTTCTCGAATTTCTGCTCGTTGGTGCGCAGAAACGCCGTTTCGACAAGCCCGTTCTGCAGCATCTTGATAAGCTCCTGCGCGTTGGCTTCGCGCAGAATGATCTCCGTTTCCGGATTCCGCTCCGAAAAAATGTCCAGCGCGTGCATAAGGTAGCGGTTGCCGAGCGTATCGACAATGCCGACCCGCAGCGAGCTCGAACCGCCGTCGAAGCAGTTGTTGATCTCGGATCGGGCGGCTGCCTCCGCCTCCGCCATCACCTTGGCTTTCTCGTACAGGATCCGGCCGGCGTCCGTCAGCTCCAGCTTATGCGAGCCGCTCCCCCGGTGAAACAGCCGTGCCCCGTATACCTCTTCCATCGCCTTGACCTGATTGCTCAGCGCCGGCTGTGCCACGCGCAGCTTGCGCGACGCCGATGTGAGACTCCCCTCTTCCACTATCACGATATAGTTGACATAATACTGAAAGTTCAAATCAAGACCCCCTTTCTCCTATGTATTCTTTCCGCCCAGTATAGTAAAAATAGTATATCGAAAAAACAGGAAAAAAGCAAGGAGTTTTTTTGCATTTATGACGCGCTCTTGAGGATGCCATCAATACATTTTTTACATATAACGTGAGAAAACGATCACGCAACCCTTCTCCAAAGTCGGATTTTGTCGCAAATAAATGCCTGTCTTATACAAAAACAGTATAGCACACCCTTAACGAACAGGCAACAGGTTTTTGTATGGGGAATTGCAAACCGGTCAAGAGGATGGTATACTATCATCAAAACCATAGAAAGGAACCCGAATCGCTATGGAAAATACAAATTGGATTTTTGCCGATCTGCCCTATGCGCGTTACGATGTAGATGACTTCATGCGCGACGAAAGCGCCCTGCTCGACGCGCTTGAGCAGACCCAAACAGCCGACGAAGCCAAGGCCGCCTACCTTGCGATCGACGCGCTTTCGCAGCGGTTTTCGACGACTGTGACGATTGCGCACGTCCGTCACGACTGCGATACGAACGACAAATTCTACGACGAAGAAATGACCTACTGGGATACGAACCTGCCGCGTACGATGCCGCTGGACGAACGGCTGATGAAAACGCTGCTCGCGCATCCGTTCCGCAAGGTCTTGGAGGACGCGTTCGGCAAGATCATTTTCACGACCGCCGAAGCGCGGATACGCCTGATGGACGAGCGCCTGATCCCGGACATGACCGAGGATCAGCTGCTGAGAAGCCGCTACGCCAAGCTGACCGCGGGCTGCACGACCGAGTATATGGGCCAAACCTGTAACTTCTACGGCCTGCTGAAATTCATGCAGGATCCGGATCGCACCGTGCGGGAAGGCGCGTTTCGCAAATGGGCGGCGCTGTACGCCTCGATTGCGGACGAGCTTGACGAGATCTATGACAAGATGGTCGCCCTGCGCACGCATAAGGCCGCGATCCTCGGCATGGAAAACTATGTCGAGATGGCGTATCTCGAGCGCGGTCGCTACGAATACAGCGAAACCGACGTGGCGCGCTTCCGGGAGGGCGTGAAAAAGTACGTCGTGCCGCTTTGCGCGCGCATCCGGGAGGAGCAGCGCAAGCGCATCGGCGTGGACAAGCTGCGCTATTACGACGAGGAATTTTTCTTCCCGGAGGGCAACCCGACGCCGCACGGCACCGAGGCCGAGATGGTCGAGGCGGCGCGGCAGATGTATCACGAGCTGTCGCCCGAAACCGGCGAATACTTCGATTTCATGGTGCAGCATCAGCTGTTCGATCTGACCTCGCGCCCCGGCAAGCGCATGGGCGGGTACCAGACCGAGCTTGCCGCGCGCAAGGCGCCGTTCATCTTCTCCAACTTCAACGGCACCTCCGCCGATGTGGACGTGCTGACGCATGAGGCGGGGCACGCCTTCCAGGCCTACCTTGCCTCGCGCACGCTGCCGGTGTCGGACGTATGGCAGGCGCCGATGGAGATCTGCGAGGTACATTCGATGTCGATGGAGCACTTCGCCTATCCGTGGATGGAAAAGTTCTTCGGCGACGACGCACCGCGCTACCGCCGCGCGCACCTCACGAATGCGATGCTCACGATCCCGTATCTCGTCATGGTCGATGATTTTCAGCACCGCGTCTATCGCAAGCCGGACATGACCCGTGCCGAGCGGTACGCCGTATGGAAGGAACTGGAAGGCGAATATCTGCCGTGGCGCGATTACGACGGCGACGCGTTTCTGGAAAAGGGCGGGTTCTGGATGCAAAAGCAGCATATCTTTATCTACCCGTTCTATTACATCGACTATGCGCTGGCGCAGACCTGCGCGTTCGATTTCTATCTCAAGCATTTGCGGGATCCGAAGGCCGCCTGGGCGGATTACCTTGCGCTGTGCAAGGCGGGCGGCAGCGTCGGCTACTTCGAGCTGCTGAAGGTCGGCAATCTCCGCAGCCCGTTCGACGAAACGACCGTGCGCGATATCACCGCCGCAATCGAGGCGCTGCTCTGATATGGCGGATCGGTTTTCCCGCACCGAGCTGGTGCTCGGCCGCGCAGCGTTGGAACGGCTGCAGAACAGCCGCGTGATCGTGTTCGGCGTCGGCGGCGTCGGCGGGTACTGCGTCGAGGCGCTCGCCCGCAGCGGCGTCGGGCATATCGAGATCGTCGATGACGACTGCGTCGCACCGTCGAACCTGAACCGTCAGATCATCGCGCTCGAAAGCACGATCGGCCGTCCGAAGGTCGAGGTCATGGCGGAGCGCATCCATGATATCAACCCCGATTGCGAGGTCGTCGCGCACCGGATGTTCTTCCTGCCCGAAACGCAGGATCGGTTCGACTTTGCCGCTTATGATTATGTGGTGGACTGCGTCGATACCGTCGCGGCCAAGCTCGCGCTGATCGAAGCGTGTCAAAAGGCGAATACCCAGATCCTCTGCGCCATGGGCGCGGGCAACAAGCTCGACCCGACCGCGTTCAAGGTCGCCGACCTCGAAAAAACATCCGTCGATCCGCTTGCCCGCGTAATGCGCGTGCAATGCCGCAAGCGCGGCTTCAAGCACGTGCGCGTCGTCTATTCGACCGAGCCGCCCGTTCCGCCGTCGCCGGACAGCGATAGGGAGGCCGTCCGCGCCGAAGGCAAGGCGGCGAATCGCCGCAGCATTCCCGGCTCGCTGGCGTTCGTCCCGTCGGTGATGGGCTTGATTTTGGCGGGCGAGGTCGTGCGCGCCTTGGCAAAGCGCGAACCGTAATTGCCGGAAACCGATACGGATTCGCATACCGAAAAACGCAAAAGATAAAGGCAGTCTTTTCCCAAAAGGAGAGGCTGCCTTGTTTCTTGACAGGCCGGGCGGCAAGGCGTATACTGCTTTTATATGGAGCAAAGCTCGAAAAGAGGGAAGCTATGGAAACATTTACCGACCGACCGAATCGCCCGTCCGCCGCGCCGCGCTATGCGGTGCTGGATTTTGACGGCACGGTGTCGCTGATCCGCGAGGGCTGGCAGCAGATCATGACGCCGTATTTCACCGACGAGCTGGCCGCTACGCCCAGAGGGCGCGAGCTGCCGCATGAAACGGTCGAGGCCATCTGCCGCGAGTTTATCACGCTGCTGACCGGCAAGCAGACGATCTATCAATGCATCCGGCTCGCGGAGGAGATTACCGCGTTCGGCGGCACGCCGCTCGATCCGCAGGCGTATAAGGACGAGTATTCGAGACGGCTGCTGAAGCGGATCGACGGGCGGCTCAAGGGCCTTGCGGACGGGTCGATCGACCCCGAAACGCTGACGGTGCCCGGCGCATACGACCTGTTGGACATGCTGCTGCGGCACGGCGTCACGCCATACCTTGCGTCCGGCACCGACGAGGAGCATGTGCTGCAGGAAGCGCATCTGTTGGGCGTGGACAAATACTTCGGCCCGCACATCTACGGTGCACAGAGGGCGTACAAAACGTTCTCCAAAAAGCTTGTGATCGAACGGCTGATCCGGGAAAACGGGCTGTCCGGCGCGGAGCTGATCGGCTTCGGCGACGGCTATGTGGAGATCGAAAACGTGCGCGAGGCAGGCGGCTTTGCCGTCGGCGTCGCGTCGAACGAACATGACCGCTGCGGGATCGACGAATGGAAGCGCGAGCGCCTGATCCGCGCGGGCGCGAATCTGATCATCCCGGACTACCGCGACCTGAACGCGCTCGAAGTACAGCTGTTTTAGTATCGCTTAAAACACGAACCCGCCATACGAAAAGGAGAGCTTATGGAACTGACACGCAACCGGCTGACGGAGATTTTTGCTCGCTACGCCGATCTGAAAATCGCGCTTGTCGGGGATCTGTTCTTGGATCAATGGTTCGAGATCGACCCGTCTCTGAACGAGATTTCGCTGGAAACCGGCAAGACGGCGCATCAGGTCGTCGGACGGCGCACCTCGCCGGGCGCGGGCGGCAATGTGCTGAGCAACCTTGCGGCAATGTGCGCGGGGAAGCTTTGGGCCATTTCGCTGATCGGGCACGACGGCGGGGGATGGGAGCTGCTGCGGCTGTTGAAGGAGCGCGGCATCGACGTGTCCCGCATCCTTTGGTCGGATGCGGTCATGACGCCGTCCTACATCAAGCCGATGAACCCGACCGAGGGCGAACGGTTTGATATCAAGAACTTCACGACGACGCCGACGGAGCTTGAAAACGAGCTGATCGACCGTCTGCAGACCGTCGCCGCCGAAGCCGACGCGGTGATTTTGCTTGATCAGGTCTGCGAACCGGACTGCGGCGTGATCACCGAGCGCGTGCGCGCTGCGGCGGCCAAGGCTGCCGAGGCGAACCCCGATACGCTGTTTATTGCGGATTCGCGCGCGTTTGCCCATGCGTTCCGCAATGTGATCTTAAAGTGCAACAACTGTGAAGCGGCGGAGCTTTCCGGCCGCGTTGCGGACGAAAACGAATTCAACCGGCATGAGATCTTCGCGTGCATGGACGATATCGAAACGCTCACCGGCCGTCCCGTGATCATCACCTGCAACCGCCACGGCATCGCCGTGCGCGACGGCGGAGAGCAGCGCATCCTGCCCGCTGCCCGGTTCAGCGGCCCGATCGACGTGTGCGGCGCCGGAGACGCCTGCACCGCCGCGTTCGCCATGTCGCTTTGCGCGGGCGCGTCAATGACCGAGGCCGCCGAGATCGCCAACCTTGCCGCGGGCGTGACCGTGCGCAAGCTCAACGAAACCGGCACTGCCACCCAAGCCGAAATGCTCGCCATGCTTTCCGAGCAGCAGGCATTTTAATGACAAATACACAGTCTGCGGCGCGGCCATCGGCTGCGCCGCCTTTTCTTATCGCAAACGCAACTGGCGTTTTGCACGGCACGGATTGCGCCGGCAGACGGTTGACAAAAGCGGGCCGGAACGGTATCATAAAATATAAGTAAAAGAACATACGGGGAGGCATTCGATGAAACGTACCGCATGGAATGACAACTGGTTGATCCGGCACCTCGGCACCGACGAAGCGCCGCAGCCCGTCCGCGTGCCGGACGATGCCATGCTGCGCGAGCCGCGCACCGCAAAGGCCCTCGGCGGTCTCAGCGTCGGCTGGTTCGAGGGGCGCGATTACAGCTATACCAAGACCTTTACGCTTTCGGCGGAGGAAGCGGAACGGCACAACGTGCTCGAATTCGAGGGCGTCTACCGCAAGGCGGAGGTCTATATCAACGGCGAAAAGGCGATGTTCCGGCCCTACGGCTACACGAATTTCTACGTGGACTGCGACGCGTTCGTGCATGAGGGCGAAAACGAGATCGAGGTGCGCGCCTTTAACGCCGATCAGCCGAATTCCCGCTGGTATTCCGGC
>JAFUDD010000182.1 GCA_017459315.1 Clostridia bacterium
ATCGTGCAATACGGTCGGTGCTCTGCGTCGGCCTTTTCGGACGGAAACTATGCTCAAAAACCTGAAAGAAAACAACACCATCCTTGCCATAGTGCTGAACAGTCTGCTGGCGATCGTCAGCCTGTTCGTCAACGGCTTCGGCATCTATCTGACGATTCATGCCAACCTCGGCGCCGCGCCGTGGGACGTGCTGAACCTCGGCTTTTCCAAAACGCTCGGCATCCTCTACGGCAACGCGTCGGTCGCCGTGTCGCTGACGATCCTTGTCATTGACATTCTGATGAAAGAACCCATCGGCATCGCCATGTTCATCGACGCGATCGTGGTCGGCAAGGCCGTTGATTTCTTCAACTGGCTCGACCCCGTGCCGCAATGCCAGTCGCTGCTCACCGGCGTGCCGATCATGCTGCTCGGGCTTGTCGTGATCGCCTACACGCAATACGGGTATATGATCGCGTCACTCGGCTGCGGCCCGCGCGATACGCTGATGGTGGGGCTTGCCAAGCGCGTGAAGAAAATTCCCATCGGCGCGGTGAGCATGGCGCTGCTCGCCACGGTCACGCTCGTCGGCTGGCTGCTCGGCGGGCCGGTCGGGATCGGGACGTTGATCTGCGCGTTTTTGCAGGGGCCGATCATGCAGCTCGCGTTTCAGTCCGTCCGGTTCGACGCAACGACGATCCGGCATCAGCGCCTTTCCGATTCATTTCGCGTGTTTGTGCGCAGCTTCAAAGCCGAACAGCAGAAATAATCCCCCGAATCCGGTCGAAAAACCGGAAATCCCGGTTGAAAGAGCGGACGGATTCTGTTAAAATGTAAAAAGGAAATACCGGCGAGGTAAAGGAAATGAAAATCATCGAATTGAAGGAGACGATCACCGCCTCCAACGACCGCGACGCCGAAGTGCTTCGCGGAGAACTCAAAGCCCAGGGGACGCTGCTGGTGAACCTGATGGCCTCCCCCGGCGCGGGCAAGACGACGCTGCTGGAGCGCACGATCCGCGACCTGAAGGACAAGTACCGCATTGCAGTCATGGAGGCCGACGTGGATTCGGATGTGGACGCCAAGCGGATCGAGCTGATGGGCGCCAAGGCTGTGCAGGCGCACACCGGCGGCATGTGCCACATGGACGCGGGCATGACGCGCAACGCGCTCGACGCGCTCGACGCGCCGGACAGCGACCTTGTCGTTCTGGAGAACGTCGGCAACCTGATCTGCCCCGCGGAGTTCGACACCGGCGCAGGCAAGAACGTGATGCTGCTCTCCGTCCCGGAGGGCGACGACAAGCCCTTAAAGTACCCGCTGATGTTCTCGACGAGCGACGCGCTTCTGATCACCAAGACGGACGTTTTGCCGTACTTCGATTTCGATTTGGAAAAGTGCCGCGAGCGCGCGAAGAAGCTGAACCCGCGCATCGAGATCTTTGCCGTCTCGTCCAAGACCGGCGAGGGCATGGCCGAATGGGAAGCATGGCTCTCCAAAGCCATTGAAGATTGGAAACAGTAATCCGACGACAAACAAACAGAAGGAGAAAACAGTA
Source organism: Clostridia bacterium (assembly GCA_017459315.1). Next base: position 1,538 of record JAFUDD010000182.1, read on the forward strand.
TGCCGGAAACCTACGATCAAAACCCACGCACCCAATCCAAGTATGACGGCGAGGCCGTAAAGAACCAAAAGTATGCCGAGCTGGGCCGCCGTATTACGGACAACGTCCCCCACAAGCTCTTCGGTCTGAAAACGACCGACGAGGAATACTGGGGTCTGCGCGAAGTCCTCACCGAACCCGAGGTGGACATTGCTCTGACGATGAAGCAGCGCAAATGGTACACCTACGAGCAGCTTTTCGAGATGAACAAGGCGACGATGGACGCCGAGACCTTCAAAAAGACGCTCGAGCTTCTCTGCGTACACGGCTTTGTCGAGTATGATTACGGCGATCATTACGACGACAACGGCCCGATCCCCGGCGCGCCGAAGGAGATCCGTTACCGCACAAGCTACTTTGTGCCGGGCAGCGCCGAGCTGTTCAACTCCTCCATTTCGCGCATTGAAGCGAACCCGCCGGTCGCCAAGATGTTCGAGCGCATGACGTTCCTGCCCCTTGAGCACATCACGTCGATGGTGCGTCCGGGCGGCAACGGCATCGGCATGCACGTCATCCCGGTCGAAAAGGAAGTCGCGGCGAACCGCGAGGCCGTCAAGATCGAGAAGATCTCGCACTGGCTGCAGAAGTACGACGGTCACCTGTCTGCCGGTATCTGCTCCTGCCGCGCTTCGCGCGCGATGCTCGGCGAAGGCTGCACCGACGACGAAAACGACTGGTGCATCCAGGTCGGCGATATGGCGGACTATACCGTCGAAACCGGCCGCGCCCACTACATCACCAAGGAAGAAGCCCTCGACATTCTGCAAAAGGCCGAGGACAACGGCTATGTGCATCAGGTCACGAACATCGACGGCTCGGATCATATCTTCGATATCTGCAACTGCAATGTGAAGATCTGCAACGCGCTGCGCACCTCGCTGCTGTACAACACGCCGAATATGTCCAAGAGCGCCTACACCGCGAACGTCACGAAGGAAAAGTGCGTCGCGTGCGGCCGCTGCGTCGAGGTCTGCCCGGCGGGCGCCCTGAAGCTCGGCCAGAAGCTCTGCGACAAGGAAGGCAAGCCGATCGAATACCCGAAGTCGGTGCTGCCCGACAAGATCCGCTGGGGCAAGTACGCTTGGGACGAGAACTACCGCGACACCGCCCGCGTCAACACGCACAAGACCGGCACCGCGCCCTGCAAATCCGCCTGCCCCGCGCACGTTTCGATTCAGGGCTATCTGAAGATGGCGAAGGAAGGCCGCTATGACGAGGCGCTCGCCCTGATCAAGCGCGAGAATCCGTTCCCCGCAATCTGCGGCAGAGTCTGCAACAAGCGCTGCGAGGACGCCTGCACGCGCGGCACCATCGACCAGCCCGTCGCCATCGACGACGTGAAGAAGTTCCTGGCGGAGCGCGACCTCCATGCCGAGACGCGCTACGTGCCGAAGAAGCTCATCAACAACCTGACCGGCGAATGGCCGCAGAAGATCGCGATCATCGGCGCAGGCCCCGCGGGTCTGTCCGCCGCCTACTACCTCGGCACGATGGGCTACCGTCCGACCGTGTTCGAGAAGAACAAAAAGCCCGGCGGCATGATGACCTACGGCATCCCGTCGTTCAAGCTCGAAAAAGACGTGATCGACGCGGAAATCGACATCATCCGTGCGCTCGGCGTCGAGATCCGCTGCGGCGTCGAGGTTGGCAAGGACGTTACGATCGAAGAGCTGAAGCAGCAGGGCTATGAGGCGTTCTACATCGCCATCGGCTGCCAGGGCGGCCGTCTCCCGGGCGTTCCGAACGAGCGTGCCGAGGGCACCGAGATCGCCGTTTCCTTCCTGGAAAAAGCGCTCGGTGACAACAGCCGCCATTTGGAGGGCGATGTGGTGGTCATCGGCGGCGGCAACGTTGCCATCGACTGCGCACGCACCGCACACCGCTTCGGCGCCGGCAGCGTTTCGATGTACTGCCTTGAATCGCGCGAAACGATGCCCGCCTCTCCGGAGGAGATCAAAGAGGCCGAGGAAGAAAACGTTTCGATCAACCCGTCCTGGGGTCCGAAGGAAGTCCTTGTGGACGAAGACGGCAAGGTCAAGGGCATCGTCTTAAAGCGCTGCACGCGCACCATCGACCCCGAAACCGGCCGCTTCTCCCCCGCCTACGACGAGAACGAAACGATCACCGTCGATTGCAAGACCATCGTGTTCGCCATCGGGCAGGCCATCGAATGGGGCAAGCTGCTGGAGGGCACCAAGGTGCAGTTCCATCACGGCAATTACCCCGTGGCTGATAAGTTCACCTACCAGACCGACGATCCCGCGATCTTCGTGGGCGGCGACGTGTTCACCGGTCCGAAGTTCGTGATCGACGCCATCGGCCAAGGCCATGAAGCTGCCGAGTCGCTTGCCCGCTTCGTTTCGAAGAACAACGTCAATCAGACGCTCGGCCGCGACCGCCGCTACTTCAAGCCGCTCGACAAGACCAATATTGCCATCGACTCCTACGACAAGGCGCAGCGCCAGATCACGGCGGTCGATCCGTCGATTGACGCGAAGAACTCGTTCCGCGACCCGCGTCTGATCCTCACCGAGGAGCAGGTCAAGATCGAAACAAGCCGCTGCCTCGGCTGCGGCGCGACCATCGTGGACGCGAACAAGTGCATCGGCTGCGGTCTCTGCACGACGCGCTGCGAATTCGACGCGATCCACCTGCTGCGCGACCACCCGCAGAATTCCGATATGCGCCGCGCCGAAGACAAGGTCGGCGGCCTCCTCGGCTATGCGATCCCGCGCGCCGTGAAGATCGTGCTGAACAGCGGCTCCGAGGAAGCGAAGATGATGCGCAAGAAGAAGAAGGAATACGACCGCGCGTCGAAGGAATTCCATAAGACGCATCCGCACACCGGCAACAGCGTGGACATCCACACCCTGATGGACGACTGATATGCACGAAATGGGTATCATCCTGCACCTCGCCAAGACGCTTGACGAGACGTGCGAGGAGCAGCACCTGAAGCGGATCGGCAAGGTCACGCTGGAGGTCGGCGAGGTATCGGGCATCATGACCGACTACTTCGAGGATTGCTGGAACTACTTCCGCAAGCGCCATCCCAAGTTAGAGGAAGCGGAGCTTGTGATCGAAACGATTCCTGCGTTCACCTACTGCGATTCGTGCGGCAAGACCTACCCCACCGTGAAGTTCGGGCGCGAATG
>JAFUDD010000183.1 GCA_017459315.1 Clostridia bacterium
CACGAAACGCCGAGCAAGGGCGCGTGGCAGTTTACCGACGCGCTCGAAAGCTGGACATGGCACGGCTTCGAAGGCGTCATGGCGACCGTCGAGGTCTATACAAAAGCGCCGCGCGTGCGGCTGCTGCTAAACGGCAAGGCGGTCGGCACGGCAAAAACGAAGTCATACAAGGCAATTTTCCGCATACCCTACACCCCCGGCACGCTGACCGGCGAGGCGCTCGACGAAAACGGAACGGTTCAGTCCTGCGCATCGCTTTCGACCGGCGGGCGGGAAAAGGCGATCACGATACGGCGCGAGCAGGCGGGGGTGCGCGCAAAGGAGGTGTTCTTTGTACCGGTCGAGCTGACCGACAGGCAGGGCACTTTGCAGCCGTACCGCGAGGAGCCGGTTTCGATGGAGGCCGATAACGCAGAGCTTCTCGGCTTCGGCAGCGCGCTCTATAAAACGAACGAGGATTTTTTGACGCCGACGCATACGGCCTATCGCGGCAGAGTGCTGGCGGCATTTCGGGCGGGCGAAGCGGGAACGGTTACGGTCACGGCGACCGCGGCAGACGGACAAACGACAACGCAGACATGGGAGGCAACGGTATGAAATATCAATCCTTCGGCGCAACCTCGCCCATAGAATCCGCGCGCGAAAGGGCGCATAAGGCGCTTTCCCGCGAGGCGGCGGGGGAGGGCATCGTCCTTTTGGAAAATCGCGGCGCGCTGCCGCTGCAAACCCGCACCGTCGCGCTTTACGGCCCCGGCAGCCGCATGACGGTCAAGGGCGGTTCGGGCAGCGGCGACGTGCGCGAGCGCAAAAGCGTCACCGTGGAGCAGGGACTGTTAAACGCGGGCTTCACGCTTCCGACGACGCTTTGGATGGACCGGTTCGAGCAGAAATACAAGGCGGAGGTCGCCGCGTGGCGCGAGCGTGTCGAGCAGAGCATTCGCGGCTACGGCCCGGCCCGCACGATGCAGATGTTTTTCAAGATCGGGGAACAGCCGATGCCGTTTCCCGCCTGCACGCCGATCCTGCCCGACGAGCTGACGGACAGGGCCGATACCGCGATCTATGTGCTGTCGCGTCAGGCGGGCGAGGGCAACGACCGCCGCGTGGAAAAGGGCGACTATCTTTTATCCGATCTCGAAGCCGAAAGTCTCAAAACCCTTTCCGAACACTATCGAACGCTGATTCTTGTACTGAACTGCGGCAGCGTGCTCGACCTTTCGATCTTGGAGGAAACGCGCGTCGATGCCGTACTGTTCATGGGGCAGAGCGGCATGGAGGGCGGCAGCGCGCTTGCGGACATTCTGACCGGCGCGATCAATCCCTCCGGGCGGCTCACCGATACGTGGGCGAAGCGGTACGCGGACTATCCCGCTGCCGATACGTTCGGTCACCGCAACGGCGATCTGGAAAACGAGGACTACGCCGAGGGGATCTATGTCGGCTACCGCTGGTTCGACAGGCACGGCGTCGCGCCGCGCTATCCGTTCGGGTACGGCTTAAGCTATACGACCTTTACGCAAACGGCAAAGCGCCTGACGGAAACCGCGCTGACCGTGACGGTGCAGAACACCGGCGAAGCGGCGGGCAAGGAAACGGTGCAGCTCTTTGTGTCAAAGCCCGCGGGGCGGTACGACTGCGAAAAACGCGCCCTGCTGGCCTTTGCCAAGACGAAATGCCTTGCGCCCGGCGAATGCGAAACGCTGACCGTGCCGTTCGACCTTTGGCAGATCGCAACGTTTGACGAGGAACGAAACGCGTTTGTGCTCGAAGCGGGAACGTATACGTTCCTTCTGGGCGACGCGCCGTGCGGCACGATCACGCTTGAAAAGGAGCGCGTGCGGCCCGTCGAGGGCGAACAGCGCGAACCGGCGTTTTCGGAGCATGTGCAAAAGCTGCTGGCTTCACTGTCGGATCAGGACAAAATCAAGCTCGTCACCGGCGGCGGCTATCCCCTAAAGGCCTACAACAATGTGATGGGCGCGGCGGGGCGGACCTGCACGACGCTGCTTCGCAAGGGCATTCCGAATATCGTGATGGCCGACGGCCCTGCGGGCGTGAATGTCGTGCCGGTCGTGTCCGTGATGAAAAACGGGCTCCCGGGGTATAAGGACGGCATCCCGGCGGACTGGAAGTGGGGCTGGGTGAAAAAGACGGAGCCGGTTTTGCGCTTCTTCTCCAAGGGCGGCAAAAACTATTACCGCTATATGACCGCTTGGCCGAGCGAAACCGTGCTCGCCCAGTCGTGGAACACAGAGCTATTGGAGCACGTGGGCGGCGCGATCGGCACGGAGATGCGGGAGATCGGCGTTTCGGTCTGGCTTGCGCCGGGCATGAATATCCACAGAAGCCCGCTTTGCGGCCGCAACTTTGAGTATTACGCCGAGGATCCGCTGCTGTCGGGCAAGATGGCGGCGGCGGTCACGCGAGGCGTGCAGGGCGTTGGCGGCGTCGGCGTTTCGATCAAGCATTTTTGCTGCAATAACCAGGAGGACAACCGCACGCACGTCTCGGCAAACGTGTCCGAGCGCGCCCTGCGCGAAATCTACCTGCGCGGCTTTGAAATCGCGGTGCGGGAGGGCAAGCCGTGGACGGTGATGAGCTCGTATAACCGCGTGAACGGAGAATACGTCTGCAACAGCCGCCGGCTTCTGACCGACATTCTTCGCAAGGAGTGGGGCTTTACCGGCCTTGTGATGAGCGATTGGGGCGCGACCGATCCGTGCTCGCACGCCGAGGGCGTCAACGCGGGCAACGACCTTATTATGCCGGGCAGCAAGGTGGTTGCAAAGAAGCTTGAATCCGATCTGAAGGCGGGCAAACTCGACCGCGCTGCGCTGCACCGTTCGGCGGGGCGCGTGCTCGAACTGGTTTTCCGAAGCGAGACATGCAGGGATTTCTGAACCGGAGGAAACAGGTATGAACATTGACATTACGCGCACCGCGCCGACGACCCCGACCGACTTTTCGTGGCAGGAGGGCATGGGCAACTGCCATGCGTATCTGCTGCACCGGACGGACGTGATCGAGCATATCCGACTCGCGCACGACGAGCTTGGGATCAAGCGCATCCGCTGTCACGGCGTGCTCGACGACGATATGCTGACC
>JAFUDD010000184.1 GCA_017459315.1 Clostridia bacterium
CCTGCAAGAGCCGCAGCGCCTCGTCGCGCTCGTTCTTCGACAGCATCATACGCGCACCGCCTCGATTGCATAGGTCGCGGCGATCGCACCGTCCGCGCAGGCCGTCACGACCTGCCGCAGCGGAGTATTGCGGATATCGCCCGCGGCGAATACGCCCTTGACACTCGTTTCCATGCGCTCGTTCGTTTCAATCGAGCCGTTCGGCGCGAGCTTGATCTGCCCTTCGACCAGCTCGGTCTTGGGCACGATGCCGACCGCGACAAACGCGCCGTCCGTCATCAGGTCGGTGACCTCATTCGTGACCGTGTTGCGAAGCCGGATCGCGTTCAGCTTGCCCTCGCCCAGAAACGCCTCGGGGACGCTGTTCCAGACAAACTCGATGTTCTCGGTCTTGAGCGCCGCGTTGGCGAGCACCGCGCTTGCGCGCAGGCTGTCCCTGCGATGTACGACGTAGACCTTTTGGCAGAGCTTGCTTAAATAGATCGCGTCGGAGATCGCCGTATCGCCACCGCCGATGACCGTAGCGGTTTTGCCACGATAGAACGCGCCGTCGCAGGTTGCGCAGTAGGAAATGCCGTGGCTTAAAAGCTCGCGTTCGCCGGGGATGCCGAGCGCGCGCGGGCTTGCGCCCATGCACAGGATCACGGCCTTGGCCTCGAACGTTTCGCCGCTCGAAAGCGTGATCTCCTTTTTCTCATCGGTTAAGGACAGGCTTGCCACGCCGACATATTCGACGTTCACGCCCGCCTTGGTCGCATGCTCCTCGAACCGTGCCGCGAGGCCGTAGCCGTCCGGCCCGTCCGAAATGCCGGGGTAGTTTTCGATGCAATGGGTCTTGACGATCTGTCCGCCTGTGAACATTTCCTCTAAGAGGCGCACGCTTGCGCCGCCGCGCACCGCATACAATCCTGCCGCAAGGCCTGCCGGGCCGCCGCCGATAATCGCAATATCCGTCATAAATCAACCGTTCCTTTCTGTTTCTTTGGGGTCTGATGCGCTCGAAACGGTGCTTATGTGGTCGGCACCAGATACAGCAGGGGATTCACGCGATAGAAGAACCCGCCGAAAACCGATTCGTCGATATACGTCGAAAGCCGCGGCACGACCGCAAGCGCGACCGGCACCAGCATGAACACGACATACACAAGCAGTACGCCATGCAAAAATCCGATGCCGCAGGAAAACGCGGTGTCAAACCGGTTCATCACAGGCATGCCGTCCAAGGCAAAGTCGATGGTTCGCAAAATCCATTCGAGCAGCACGCGCAGCACAATGAACAGCACCAGCATCGACAGGATATTGATGATCACATCCACAATCGTCTGATTGAAATAATCGCCGAGCGTGACGATGCCGCGCTTTTGATACGCCGCGTTTTGAATGTTGCGCTTGACCGCGCTGCCCAACGGGATCGGCATATCCGCATTCTCGATCAGATAATCGAGATCGCTTTCGGACACGTTCGCCGCCACATCGTGCACGCGCTCGACGCTTGTGGCGCTGACGTATTCATAGCCCTCGAAATAGTAAAGCATGCTGCGGTAGAGCGTTTCGGAGTTTTTCACGACGCCGGACGCGACCGGAATCAGCAGCAGCGCAACGAGCAGCGACAGCACGGTGACGCCGAGGTTGATCGCCGCATAGATCGTGCCGCGGTAATGTCCCGCCAGGATGCATAGTATAAAGATCACAAGGATCGCCAGATCGACCATATCGCTCCCTTCCCCGTTACGCCGCGTAGACGCGGTAGACGCCGCCGTTCATGACGAGCAAAAACGCGTCCTCCTCGCACGGGATCGCTTTTGTCGGCGTATCGGTAAATGCCAGATCGAGACGCAGACGACCCGAATACGAGTATCGCACGAACGCCTCGTCCGTTATGATATTGATGCTGTCGGACAGCAGGTACGCCGACAGGATCGGCGCGGGCATGAACCGCTGCTGCATCGTCGCCCAGATTTCATCGGACTGCGACACGGTCAAAAGGCGGTAGATATGCGTGTGCTCGCCGTTCTCCGTGCGCGGCAGCAGCAAAAAGTAGGCGCTTGCGCCGTCGGAGGTTTCCGCCCAGTCGATCACGCGGTTGCCGTAAATATTGACGCGCGTGCGCTCGGAGGAAAAGCCGCTTTCGGTGCGATCATAGCGCAGAACGTCCTGCGTGCCGACAAGGTAGAGACAATTGGAGGTCAACAGCGCGCTTTCAATCGTCTGGTTATACAGCGACGCAGAATAGAAGATCAGCGCACCGCGGTTGTCGCAGTCGTAGATACGGACGAGCGATTCCTCCGAAAACTGGTTGACGTCGAGCGTGGACACCCATAAAAGCTCGGTTTCCTCGTCGGCCTGCAAAAAGCCGAAGGCCGTGACCTCGCCGCCCGCCACCGCAATCGTGGCGACCACGGCGGTCTTGGGGCGGGACACCGCATCGACGACCGCAATACGCGATTCGCCCTTGTTGTTGCGGTACAGCAGCGCCGCATAGCGCCGCCCTGCGCGAACCGACAGGATCGTGGCGCCGTCCGCCATCACAAACTCGTCCTGCGTGGATTCCGTGCCCTTGATCTGTGCCGAGCTGCCGAGGTAAACGATCGTATTCTCCGCCGACATATCGTAGCCGTCCGCCGTGGCGAGCTTTTCGGCAAGGCTCACGCGCGTTTCGGTGTCGGGCTTGATCGTCACGTAATAGTTGCTCGTTTCATAGAACAGGACGCCGTCGTTATAGCGGAAGCTCTGCGCCGCGTCGATATCCGTGCGCTCATAATGCAAAGTGACCTCACGGCTGCTGACCGCGATAAAGACAGGAATCAGAATCGCAAGCGCGACAACCAGGACGGCGCCGAGGAGAATCACTCTCCGCTTGACCGTCCATCGGAGGATGCGCACATCCTCATTGCCGATTCTGGCGAGCCACGCCCGCATATTTTCCCAAAAGTCTCTCACTTTACCCTGTTCTTTGCTTCGGCGCCGCCCGCGTTACAGCTTCGGAACGCGCACGCGGATCGCCTTTTCTAAAATTTCGAACGTGACCGGCGTGCCCGGCATCCGTTCGCCGTCCACCTCGATGCGCGAAACCGGCTCGCACTCGACATGGCAGAACCGCTCCTTGCGGTAGGTGACGTATTTATGCGAGCCGAGGTGCTTGCCCTTCATGAACTTGGGCAGCACGGTCAGGATCCCGATGAAGTCTACATCGTGGATAATGCAGATATCCAGCAGCCCGTCCGCAGGATCGGCGTTCGGCGTGACCTCCATGCCGCCGCCGAAAAAGCGTCCGTTGCCCACCGCGATCAAAAGAACGTTTCTCTGCTCCGTTCCATCCTCGAACGTGATCGTGCTTTTGCGCAGCTTCATGCCGAAAAGTGCCTTCAAAAGACCGCGCACATACGCTGTGCTGCCGTTTTTGCACTTTGGCTTATACAGCTCGGTATAGTCGAGCACGTCCACGTCGAAGCCGAAGCCCGCGACGTTGAAAAAGATCTCGTCGTTGGCACGGCCTGCGTCGAGCGCACGCGTTTCGCCGTCGAGCAAGACCTTTACGGCCTCGTCCGGGTCGGTCGGGATCCCGATGGTGCGGGCATAGTCGTTGCCGGTGCCGCAGGGGATCAGCCCAAGGGTCTTGTCCGTGTGCACGACGCCGAGCGCCGTTTCCCGCAGCGTCCCGTCGCCGCCGACCGCCGCGATCAGGTCGTATCCTTCCGCCACGGCCTTTTTGGCCAGTTCGGTCGCTTCGCCGGGCCGCGATGTGTACCACGCCGCATAGCGCACGCCGCGCTCCGCGAGCCGCGCCTTTACGCGCTCCGCCGTCTCCTTTGCCTCGCCGCTTTTGGCGGTCGGGTTAACGATCAAACAAATCCGTTCCATACTGTCCCCAACGTATACTTAACTTAGGATATAGTACCACAGAAGCCGCCTTCGGTCAAGATTTTCCGGGACGGCTTCACAAGAGTTTCACGGTTTTCACGCCGCAAACGGCAAGTCGCTCGGTTTATATTATATAGGAAAGTGCAGCGGGACGCGCTGCTTTCGCTTCGGATTGCAAAATTATTGCAACATTCCGTACAAACTCCCGAAAATGACTTGCAAAGACAAAATTCGTATGGTAGACTAATTTGATAATGGCTAAATAGGCTACATATAATAAGGAGAAAAGCAAATGGCACAGTTAGAGATGTTGGAAGGCAACAAGGCGAAGCTCACGATCAAGATCGACGCGGACGTGTTTGAGAAAGCGATTCAGGAAGCGTATCGCAAGACCGGCAGCCGCTACACGGTGCAGGGCTTCCGCAAGGGCAAGACCCCGCGCAAGATCATCGAGACGTACTACGGCGCCGGTGTGTTCTATGAGGATGCGTTCGACGCGGTTTGGGGCGAAGCCTATGACGCGGCGGTTGAGGAGCACAAGCTCATTCCCGTCGATCAGCCCTCCTTGGATATCAACAGCATTGGCAAGGACGGCGTCGAATTCACGGCGACCGTGCAGCTGCAGCCGGACGTGACGCTCGGCGCATACAAGGGTCTTTCCGTTCCCAAGACGAACACCGAAGTGACCGACGCCGATGTGGACAAGGCGCTTGAGGACGAGCGCGAAAAGCAGGCGCGCTTTACCGATGTGGAGCGTCCCGCCGAGAACGGCGACCGGCTGCTCCTCGATTACAGCGGCAGCGTGGACGGTGAAAAGTTCGACGGCGGCACAGCCGAGGATCAGACGCTGGTGCTCGGCTCCGGCGCGTTCATTCCGGGCTTTGAAGAGCAGCTTGTGGGCACCAAGGCCGGTGAGCAGAAGGACATCACCGTGACGTTCCCGGCGGAGTACCATGCCGAAAACCTGGCGGGCAAGGAAGCCGTTTTTGCCTGCAACGTGAAGGCCGTGCAGGTCAAGGAGCTGCCCGAGATCGACGACGACCTGATCGCGGACATTTCCGAGTTCGACACCGTGGCCGACTGGAAGGCCGACAAGAAAGCCAAGATGCTTGAGGAAAAGCAGAAGGCGGCTGCCGTTGCGCGTGAGAACGCGGCCATCGACGGCGCCTGCGCCAATGCGACCGTGGATATCCCCGCCGTCATGATCGACCGGCAGGTGGACTACATGGTGCGCGACCTTGAATACCGGCTCTCCGGCAGCGGACTCGACATGAACACCTACTGCCAGTACCTCGGCACAACCGTGGACGAAATGAAGAAGAACTTCCGTCCGGATGCCGAGCATCGCGTGAAGATGCAGCTGGTCATCGAAGCCATCGTCAAGGCCGAGAACCTCTCCGCCTCCGACGAGGATATGCAGGCCGAGATCGAACGCTATGCCGAGGAGAACGGCATGGTCGTCGAGGATCTTACCGCGAAGCTGACCGAGGGCGACAAGAACTACTTCCGTGAGCGCGCGACCGTCGATAAGGCCGTCCGTCTGATCGCGGATTCCGCCGTCGAAACCGACGAAGCGCCGAAGGCCGAGGAAGCGTAACGAACCGAACGGAAAAGCATACCGTTTTTCCGTGTCGCATCGGACGGATTGCGTCGAACCGTTGGATTCGCCGTTTTCCGTCCGTATGCGGCATTGACTTTTTCATCCCGTCTGCGCATACTGTATAGGCGCAGAACTTTCACCAAGAAGGAGGGTATCCCATGAATCTGATAGCTATGGTGGTCGAGCAATCCGGCCACGGCGAGCGGTCGTATGACATCTACTCCCGCTTGCTGAAGGATCGCATCATCTTCCTCGGCGGCCCGATCGACGACGACGTGGCGAATCTCGTTGTCGCGCAGCTGCTGTTTCTGGAAGCGGAGGATCCCGATAAGGATATTTTCCTGTACATCAACAGTCCCGGCGGCTCCGTTTCGGCCGGCCTTGCGATCTACGACACGATGCAGTACATCAAGTGCGAGTGTCAGACGATCTGCGTCGGTCTTGCCGCGAGCATGGGCGCGTTCCTGCTCGCCGCAGGCGCCAAGGGCAAGCGCCGCGCGCTGGAAAACGCCGAAATCATGATCCATCAGCCGAGCGGCGGCGCATCCGGTCAGGCGACCGAGATTCGCATTCACGCCGAGCAGATCTTAAAGATCCGCGACCGGTTGAACAAGGTTTTGGCCGCCCGCACGGGTCAGCCGCTTTCGGTCATCGAGGCGGACACCGAGCGCGACAATTTCATGGACGCGCAGCAGGCATTGGAATACGGGCTGATCGACGAGATCATCGCCCCGAGGAGATGAGCGCATGGCAACGAGAGACAGAGATAATTTCGATAAGGTGCGCTGCAGCTTTTGCGGCAAGCAGCGCAATCAGGTTCGCAAGCTGATTGCAGGCCCGAACGCGTATATCTGCAACGAGTGCGTCGAGCTGTGCCGCGAGATCGTGCAGGAGGATATGCGCTATGAGCAGCCGCAGGAGGCGGAAACCGATGCGCAGGCGCTGACGGACATTCCGAAGCCCGCCGAGATCGTCGCTAAGCTCGATGAATACGTGATCGGGCAGGCCGCCGCCAAGCGCGCGCTGTCCGTTGCGGTCTACAACCACTACAAGCGCATCCGGATGCAGAAGCAGAGCGACGACGTGGAGCTGCAAAAGAGCAACATCATCATGCTCGGGCCGACCGGCTGCGGCAAGACGATGCTTGCGCAGACGCTCGCCAAGATCCTCGACGTACCGTTTGCCGTGGCGGATGCGACCGCGCTTACCGAGGCCGGCTATGTCGGCGACGACGTGGAGAACATTCTCTTAAAGCTGATCCAGGCCGCGGACTATGACATTCGCCGTGCGGAAAAGGGCATCGTCTACATCGACGAGATCGACAAGATCGCGCGCAAGGGCGAGAACGTTTCGATCACGCGCGACGTATCCGGCGAGGGCGTGCAGCAGGCGCTGCTGAAAATCCTTGAGGGTACCGTGGCGAACGTCCCGCCGCAGGGCGGCCGCAAGCACCCGCAGCAGGAATGTCTGCAGATCGACACGACGAACATTCTGTTCATCGTCGGCGGCGCATTTACCGGGATCGACAAGATCATCGAGAAGCGCACCGGCAACAAGATGATGGGCTTCGGCGCGGAGATCAAAAAGTACGAGGAGAAGGATATCGGCACGGTGCTGAAGGGCATTCTGCCGGAGGATCTCTTAAAGTTCGGTCTGATTCCGGAGTTTGTCGGCCGCGTGCCGGTGATCGTGACGCTCGAAAATCTCGACGAAGCGGCGCTGATCAAGATTCTCACCGAGCCGAAGAACGCACTGACGCGCCAGTATCAGCGGCTGTTTGAGATGGACGGCGTGAACCTCGTCGTCACCGAGGACGCGCTCAAGGCCGTGGCGCACAAGGCCATCGAACGCCGCACCGGCGCCAGAGGCCTCCGCGCGATCATGGAGGATGTGATGCTCGACATTATGTATGACATCCCCTCACAGCCGGACGTAAAGACCTGCGAGATCACCGCGGACACGATCAACAAGGTCGCCCCGCCGCGTCTGATCCGCGACGCCGACGCCGATCCGAAGCCGCTACCGGCCCCGCGCAAGCGCAAGACCGCTGCGGCCGCCGCGAAGAAGGCGGAGTAACACAGCACGAAAGCAGTCCCATGCGGGGCTGCTTTTTTGTTGGTATGATGGGATTATGCCGTGCCTTTTCTTCCATGAGGAAGAAAAGGTCCCCAAAAGAAGGCAGGGATTTATGTATTCAGGGAACTTGCATCGCGCATTTCCCCAAAATCCCCGCTTTCTTTTTCTTGGTTCTTCCTTTTCTTTCTCATGAAAGAAAAAGAAGAACAACTGTCTCAACAAAAGAGGCTCGCCCCGAAGGACGAGCCAGAATACATTCCCTTGTTGCTGAATAACAAACTTTTGAGATCAAATCAACATGGCACACTTTCTATGAGATAGTCTTATTATTTTGCAAACATAAAACCGATTAATTGTTCGACTCCATCTACTTCGATATTCTTCTTTTCACGATTAGGATCATGTGTGCTATAACTTAACTTATTTCCTGTGTGGAAGTTATCCCCGATGCTTATTTCTTTTCCGCCACTCTCATATGCTAATGTCGATAATGTCTCAATCCATTCTTCAGCTTTATCATTCACGTTAACTGGGTAGAACATCATGTAAACGTAATCACCATTATCTGCATATATCGAGTATGTGCAAAGATCTTTTTCGTTTCCTTCCTTGTATTCTACTTTATAATTTTGCAATTTTTCAACTGTCGAGAATCCAGTGCTTGTTAACTTTCCAACAGAATCCATATATGGTTCAAAGAAGTCTTTAAACAACTGCGTTGTCTCAATTTCATTTGAATTAATATGTTCTGCAGCTTCTGTTTGCGAATTCAGCATCGCATCGTCGATCTTGCCCCATGCGCCGTTGCCGTCGCCCGTACACTTGACGCGGATGCCGACCGTGATGGTCTGCCCTTCGGTCACGGCGATATCGGTGACGGTGCCGGTGTGCCATTCGCCGTACCAAGTGATCTCCATGGGCGCGCGGCCGACCTCGACGCCGTCCACGAGCACGAGCGGGTCGGCTTTCCCGGTGGAGACCAGGCCGCGAAGGTACAGGGTGCTTTCCGCGAAGGGTGCGCCGCCGGAGAAGCTCAGGTTCAGGGCGGGCACGAGGCCTTGCAGGGCAGAGGC
>JAFUDD010000185.1 GCA_017459315.1 Clostridia bacterium
AAATACCTCCTTTGTCTCCGTTTCTGTACTATTACGAAAATTTGCAATCGCCTCGGTCCATTTCAATGCTTTTTCTTGCAGATGCTGCCCGACGGGCGACATGGAGACAAGAGCCGCCCCAAATGCCAACAGGATCAGAATACATAAAATGAGCCAAGTCGTGCCACTGGAATCACCGCGAACAGCACGATAAGCGGATTTCTTTTTTTGTGTCATAAAAAGCCTCCCTTCATGTTACCACATGTTATGAAGGAAGGCTTTTTGTTATGTATATATGGAAAGGAAATTAAGAAACAATGGCATCAACGGATTTCAGCGGAATGGCATTGCTGACATACTTTTTGATCGTGATGCGGAAGCAGGTCCATTGTCCTTCTTCGCTCTCTACGTCAAGCCGTTCTTCAAGCTGATCCATAATCTGCTTGGCGATCGAAAGTCCTAATCCGTTTCCACCCTCTCTGCGCGATTTATCGACTTTATAGAATCGCTCAAACAGACGTGTCATATCTTCCTTACTGATGCCGCATCCGTCGTCCCAAACGCTGATAAACACATCATGCGCATCCTCATCAACGATCAGACGTACCTTGGACTTCGCATAGCGCAGCGCGTTATCAATCAAGATTACCAATACCTGCTCGATGCGGTCCCGGTCGCTCATGACATCCGGCAACTGTTCCTTGGTTTCTACCTCAAGCTCCAGATTGCGTTTTTTCGCTTCCGGCATTAAACTGAGCGTAACGTCGTCCAGCAATTCATTGACGTCGAACAGCGTAATTTTCATGCTTTCCGTTCCCGATTGCAGACGCGAAAGCTGCAGCATATCCGTAATCAGACGACTGAGACGTTCCACTTCGTGCAGCATAATCGAATAATATCGGTTACGCGTTTCCTCATCCTTCACCATGCCGTCGCAAAGCGGTTCCAAAAGACCACGAACGGAGGTCAGCGGCGTGCGCAGCTCATGACTGATGTTGGCGACATACTCATTGCGCATCCGCTCTAACTGTTCAATCTCGGTGGCATCCTTAAAGACGCCGACTGCGCCGACACAGCCCTCAGTTTCCGAGATGACCGGAACAATGGTGATCCACAGTACGCGATCTCCGGGAAGATTATAGTGGAAGGTGCGCATATCCTTGGAGTCGATAACCGCCCGGAAAGAATCCCATATCATGCGATCCGGCACAAGATCCATCGGGGTATGCACGTCCACGGCACCGAACATCTTCATCAATGCCGGATTATAATGTGTGAGCTCCCCTTGCTGGTCTATAGCGGCAATGCCATCGGAAAAGCTCGAAAGAATATAGCCAAGCTGTCGTTTTTCGCTTTCGAGCTGATGGACGGTTTTTTCCAAAGCGCCGCTCATATTGTTGATCGTGCGGGCCAATATGCCGAGCTCACCGCGATATTGCCCTTTTACACGCGCGTCCTAGTGCCCTTGGGATAGCTGCCGGGCAACGTTCGTCATTTGGGACACGGGATACAGCAGATGGTTGATCAAAAACAACGCCGCAAGAAACATGATCGGCAGCAAAAACAAGGCAGTCACCCATAACGCATTGCTGAGACGTGTGAATGCTGTGTTGATATTCTTTAGGTCCATGATGAGCAGCATACAGCCGACAAGCTCTGTATCGCGATACAGAGGGCGTCCGGCATAGATCGAGCCGCTGACGGATGAAATCGTGATATTGTTCAGATCAATGATTTCGCCGCTCATCATGCGATCCATAAACTGCTGAAACAGCGCGTTTTCCTGGTAATCGGCGATGTTGGTTGCGAACAGATTCTTTGACCCAACGGTTTCCGGGAAAAACAGAATAAAAGAAATATCATTTGCCTTGGAAATGGATTTCAGATATTGATGAAACCCGTTGCGGATATCGCTTTGCTGATTGCCAAATAGGTTTTGCGCGGCGTCCGCCGTCTTGTTCAACGATTCCTGCTGCAGGCTGATATACGTTTTTCGACCGAAATAGGTATATGCTCCTAGCAACACGCCGGTTGCAAGGAGCAATAAGACGATACAAATTATGAATGATTTGCGAAACAGCTCACCTTTGAAGTTCATAGTGCGTTACGATTCCAATTCAAATTTATAACCGACGCCGTAGATGGTTTTGATGCTCCACCCAAGTCCTTCGGAATTGAGCTTTGCACGCAGGCGCTTGATATGCGTATCTACCGTACGCGTTTCCCCGGCAAAATCATACCCCCAAACGCGGGAAAGCAACGTATCACGCGTAAATACCTGCCCGGGGTTCGAGGCCAGCATATACAGAATCTCGATCTCTTTCGGCGTGCAGACGACGTGTTCGCCGCGAAGCAGCACGGTATAGCTGTTCAAGTCAATGGACAGACCGTTGTAGGTAATGATATTCGGATCCTTATTCTCGGATTTCGATTCGACGCGGCGCAGAATGGCCTTCACCCTTGCCACAACCTCACGTGGGCTGAACGGCTTAACGATGTAATCGTCGGCGCCGAGCTCAAGACCCAAAATACGATCAATCTCCTCTCCCTTTGCGGTCAGCATAATGATCGGCAAGGAAGAACGTTTACGGATCTCACGGCAAACATCAATGCCGGATTTTTTCGGCATCATAATATCGAGCACGCAAAGAGAGATAGAATCGTCAGCTTTTTCAAGCCCCTCTTCCCCGTTATACGCATCGACG
>JAFUDD010000186.1 GCA_017459315.1 Clostridia bacterium
CATGATCGCGGTCATCATCTTCTGCGACGTGTTCTATCTCCGCGCGATCACCAACGCCATCACGCGTGCGGATAACCCGATCCAGATCACCAAGGCCACCGTGTATATCGCATTGGCGAACAACATGCTGAATGATCACATCATTCTGCTTGCAATTTCCGTCGGTCTCATTGCACTGCTGCCGCTCTATGGCAAGCTGCTTCGGAAGATCAACACCTCCGTCAGCGTGGAGGACAACGGCAAACTCGACGCCATCGACATTTCCGGAGAGGAATAAACGTTTTCCATGGCATCCAAAAGAAAGAAACAACCGTATAGTCGAAAACAGGAGGACGCTCGCGAAGCGTCCGCCTATTATCGGCTGAATACCAAGGCGGTTGATGATCTTGTCGATGCGGATGAAAGCAACTCTCCGGTCGTTTCCGAAGCTGAGCTGAACAAGTACCGTTCAAAGGGCAAGTTCAAGCTCCCGATGTGGCTGAAGGTCGTACTGATCAAAACGTGGTTCTACGGCGCGGTATGCTTCTTCTTCCTGTGGGGATTGGGCATGTATATCGCGGATCAGCTTGATCTGTTCGTCGCCACGGCGATTGCCCTCGGCATGGTCACGGATCTTTTGATCAACACGATCTTCCGCTACTTTGCCGAGACCGAGGGCGCAAACGACCGGTGGATGATGTTTCCCAAAAAGGGATTGGCGAGCTTCTTTTGGAATATCCTGTATGCGTTCGTCGTCCTGTTTTTAGTCGCAACGCTGTACAATGTCGTCAATATTGCGATCCTTGCCGTGTCCGGCGCCGAGGACACCGTTCCGCTCGGTGTGGAACCGATCCTGTTCGGCGTGTTCTTCATGGGCATCGACATGGGCCTGATCGCCATGAAGCACGGTATACAGCGAATCTTTTCGGACGCTAAAGCCAAAGCGTCCGGGAAAGGAACGATGCCATCATGATGCAAACTCTGTACTGCGGCGCTTCGTCGGCGTGTCTCGAAATCGTGAACCGCGTTCCGTACCATACGCCGGAGCCGTATACAGTCTTTTTGAACGATCAGCTGCACGGCGTCACAAATGCCAACGTTTTCTCTCTGTTTTCGCTGCAGCCCGATATCGATTATACGGTGACGGTTCGCGGGGAAACGACCGGCGTGACGGACAGCGTTTCATTCCGCACCAAGGCCGAACGCTTTGCCGTGAATGTACGCTCCTTCGGCGCAACCGGCGACGGCGTTTCGGACGATACCGAGGCCATTCGCACCGCAATCCACGTATTGCCGAAGGGCGGCCGGCTGATCTTTCCCAAGGGCGTGTATAGAACCCGCCCGGTGCTGCTGAAAAGCTATATGACGCTGGAGCTGTGCGAGGGCGCGACCCTGCTCGGCGAAAGCGATAAGACCAAATACCCGGTTCTGCCCGCCGTCGTGAATGACGCGGTCAGCGGGGAGGAGCATATCACCGGCGTGTTTGAGGGCGTGCCGAAGCCCATGTATCAGGCGCTGCTGTCGGCGCAGGACGCCGAGCAGATCACGGTCGTCGGCCCCGGCACCGTGGACGGCAACGCGCAGAACAGTACGTTCTGGACGACGTACCGCGAGGATCCGGTGGCAAGACCGCGGCTGATCTCGTTCCTGCATTGCCGCGACATCGTGTTCCATGGATTCACCGCCTGCAATTCGCCGTCGTGGAATTTCCACCCGTTCCATTGCGAGAACGTGTCGATCCTTGATGTGCGCGTGCAGGCGCCAAAGGACAGCCCGAATACCGACGCCATCGACCCGGAGGCCTGCGATCATGTGCAGATCATCGGCTGCCGCCTCAGCGTCGGCGACGATTGCATTGCGATCAAGTCCGGCAAGATCGAGCTGTCCCGCAAGTACGCTTGGCCGGCCGATCACCATACGATCCGCAACTGTCTGATGGAGTTCGGCCACGGCGCGATCACGCTCGGCAGCGAGTCCGCCATGGGCATTAAGAACCTCAGCGTTTCGCAATGCCGCTTTGTCGCAACGGACAGGGGACTAAGGATCAAGACCCGGCGCGGCCGCGGAAAGGACTGCGATATCACGGGCGTCGCGTTTGACAATATCCGTATGGAGCGCGTGCTGACGCCCATCGTCATCAATATGTGGTACAACTGCTGCGATCCCGACCGCGAAAGCGAATACGTCTGGTCGCGCGAATCGCTGCCCGTCGATGAGCGGACGCCGCACCTCGGTACGTTCCGCTTCACGAATATGGACTGCACCGATGCGGAGGCGGCCGCGTGCTATATCGACGCGCTGCCGGAAATGCCGATCGACGAGGTCACGTTCGAGAATATCCGCGTTTCGTTCCGCCCGGACGCCAAGCCGCATATTCCGGCGATGCAGAACTTTGCGGAGGAACGCCTGCGCCTCGGCCTGTATTTTGACAATGTGCGCCGCGTGCATCTGCAGAACGTCCGGCTGCTCGGCGCGGACGGGGATGCTGTGATCGCCAACCATTGCGGCATGGTAGACGGGGAAGCCCGCACGGAGGAATGATATGTACGAAATGATCGACCGCTATATCCGAAGTCTGATCCAAAAGTCCTCGCCGGATTATACCGCGTGGAATATGGAGCGCGTGCGCGAGGGCAAGCCCGCCAACTGGAACTATATCGACGGCTGCATGCTGACCTCGCTGCTTTCGATGAGCGAGATCACCGACGAAAAGCAGTATGCCGATTTTGTCGAGCGGTTTGTGGACGCGTTCATCGGGGAGGACGGTTCGATCCGTACCTATCAGCCGGAAAAATTCAATTTAGACGATATCAACGAGGGGCGCGCCCTGATCCCGATTTGGCAGCGCACCCAAAAGGAGAAGTTCCGCTTGGCGGCGGATCGGCTGAAAGCACAGCTGAACGCACAGCCGCGCACGCAGGAAGGGAACTTCTGGCATAAAAAGATTTATCCGAATCAGGTGTGGCTCGA
>JAFUDD010000187.1 GCA_017459315.1 Clostridia bacterium
CGCATCGACATGGTCATGGACATCGAAAATCGCAAGTAACGGGAGGATGTTATGCGGGTACTCGTTTTCGGGTCGCTGAATATCGACCGCACGTATTCCGTGCCGCACTTCGTTCGCGCGGGCGAAACGCTGACGGCTTCGCGCATGGAGCTGTTCCGCGGGGGAAAGGGCTTTAATCAGACCGTAGCGTTGGCGCGGGCGGGCGTTCCCGTGGCGATGGCGGGCGCGGTCGGCAGCGACGGCGACTTTTTGACCGAGCCGCTTTCGGCGGAGGGCGTGGATATTTCGCGCATCAAGCGCACCGACGGCGCGAGCGGGCACGCGATCATTCAGGTCAACGCCGAGGGCAACAACAGCATTATCATCCTTGCCGGCGCGAACGGCACGATCACCCACGCCGACGCGGACGCGGCGCTGTCCGGCTACGGCAAAGGCGATTGGCTGGTGCTGCAAAACGAGATTTCCTCGCTCGATTACATCATCCGTACCGCGCACGAAAAGGGCATGACCGTCGTGCTGAATCCGTCGCCATTCAACGAGAGCCTGAACGCGTGCGATTTCGGCTGCGTCGATTATCTGCTTGTCAACGAGGTCGAGGCCGCCACGGTTGCGGGGCTCGGCGCGGACGCGTCGTTTGACGATATTCTGTCTGCGGTGCAGCAAAAATATCCCGCCATGAACCTGTTGATGACGCTCGGCCATCGCGGTTCCGTGTTCGTCGGACGCGACGGCACGCGCGCAGAGTGCGGCATCTACCGCACGAACGCCGTCGATACGACCGCCGCGGGCGACTGCTTCACG
This sequence comes from Clostridia bacterium, assembly GCA_017459315.1. The sequence goes on from JAFUDD010000187.1 coordinate 802, forward strand.
GGCTATTTCCTTGCCGCGCTGCTGGCGGGCGATCCGGCAGGCGAGGCGCTCAAGACCGCGGCGATTGCCAGCGGCATTTCCGTCTCGCGCAAGGGCGCCGCGCCCTCGATCCCGACCCGCGCCGAGGTGGACGCCGTCCCGCGCGAAGCGGTCGGCAGCCGGTTCAGCCGGGCATAAAGTGCAAATGAAAAGCGCCTCGCAAGGGGCGCTTTTGCTGTGTTCGGATGTTGCGAACCGTTATCTCGCGGCGTCCGCTTCGTAGTGCGCGCGCGGGCCGCCGACGTATTTCGGGCGCGAAAACGCCATGACGAGGTTCGCTTCGCCGATCTTTTTCAGTGTCGTATGCACCGGCACCGCGACACAATGCAGGTGCATCCCGATCAGCGTATCCCCGATGTCGATGCCGAGCGTCGCTTTGCCCTGCACGTCCTCGACCATGACCGCGTCGAAAATGCGCGACTTGGCCTCGGTCACGCACGCGCCGCCCGCGTGCAGCCACGGCTCGACCCATACCGGCTGCAGGCCGAAGTGCTCCATCGTTTCCCGGTCGGTGCAAAGCGCCCGGTTGATATGCTCACAGCCCTGCACGGCAAGGCGCAGACCGTGCTCGCGGCACAGCGGCACAAGCGCGTCCAGCACAGCTCTTGCGGCTTCCTCGGAGGAGTGCGAGCCGATCTGATGTCCCATGATTTCGCTGGTCGAGCAGCCCAGAACGAGCAGCTCACCCTTTTTCGGCTTGGCCGCTTCGAGTAAAACGGCAAATGCTTCCCGCACGCTTGCGGTGATTTGTTCGGTTTCCATGCGTATGCCTCCGTTCGTTGATGGGAACAGTATAGCACAGATGCCGGGAAAAGGGAACCCGCCGCTGCATGCCGATTCGCTGACATGTTTCGACGCTGCAGCTTGCCATACGAAGAGATTTCGGCTATACTGATGACAAAATGAAACCGGAAAGGAAGAGCTGTATGGAAGATTCCCGTCCCATCGCTGTGGAAACCCCCGAAGAACTGACCGCACCTGCGGCTGCCTTTACGTATGCACCGTCGCCCGATGAGCGCCGCGAAGCCTACCGCGTCGCGTTTACCGGGCAGATTGCGGCTTACACGCTGCTGTTGATCGCTTATGCCGTGATGATCACGCTGTTTGTGCTGCTGCAGCATCAGGTGGATTGGATCGTCGGAATATTGATCGGTATGGCGCTTGCTTTTCTGGTGCTTTTGCTGCAGATTTTTGTAACGCGGCATCGAATGCTTAAGCGCGATCTCAAAAAGAAGGCCGACGCCGTAAACCGCTATACGGTCTTTGCGGATCATTTTGTCGTTATCGCGTCCGAAGCGGAACACGAAAAGGCGCGGTATACGATTTACCCTGCCGATCTGGGACGCGTCATACGGCGCAAAACCGTGACCGTCTTTACGTATGAAAACCTGCTGTTTTTCGTTTCGAATGCTCTTTTGGACGACTGCGAGCCGCTGAAAGGTCTGCTGGCCTCCCGCGCATCCGCACAGCAGTCCGACGTCGCCGCGGGCAAATCCCGTTTTCTGCTGCTGTTTTGGCTGCTTGCGTCGCTGATCGCTATGCTTGTCTCCGCCTATACGTATGCGCTGTGGCAGGTGTCGCCGCTTCTGCCGCTGCTGGCGGATCTTGTTCTGCTGGCTGTGCCGCTGTCGATGGCGATTTATGCGCTTACGCGCAAGGGGCAGGTTAAAAAACTGCTGCTGTATGCGATCCTCGGCTTTGCGATTGCCGGTTGGATACTCGTGTTCCGCCTTGTCGATGACGTGCGGGGCGTCGCCTATGACGACAGCTATGACGCTTTCTATTCGCAAAGCGCGGCAAACGACCGGTCCGGCGAGGATCGGACCGTGCCCGATAACGCCGACTTGTATGACGGCGGCGCGGTAGGCGTGATGGATTTCACGGTCGATCGGCCCATAAAAGACGGCACGAAGGACGGCGGGATTCTGTAATCCGAACCAAAAGCCCGGGTCTGCCGGGCTTTTTCTCTGTCTGCCATGCGGTTTTGGCTTACCCCAGCCGCACGTACTTTTTCGGATCGACCGGCTTGCCGTCGATCAAAAAGGCAAAGTGCAGATGCGGGTCGAGCGCACATTCGCTGATCGCGCTTGTGCCGACCGTGCCGAGCACGGTTCCGGCGTTGATCTTGTCGCCCTCGCGCACGCGGACGTCCGCGCCGAGGCTGGCATAGATCGTCGTGCGGCCGTTGCTGTGCTTGACCTCGACCAGATAGCCGAGCGCGTCGTCCTGACGCACGGACTGCACGGTGCCGGAAAGGACAGCCTTGACCTCGGTGCCGGCCTTGGCCGCGATATCCACCGCGGGGTGCGTCGTCCATTGGTCGAGCGTGACCGAATAGATCAGCTTGTCGTCCGCATAGCCGAACACGATCTCCCCGGACACCGGCGCGGCGGCCTTCTGCGTCGTCGAGGCGGTCTTGGCGGCGGGCGCGGCGGTCGGCATCGGCGTAGGCGCAGCGGTGGGAACGGCGGTCGGGACGGCCGTGGCAAGCGGCTTCGGCGTCGCGGTGGCCTTGGGCTTTTGCAGAATCGGCTGAATATCCGGCAGCCGCTGATCGTTGGACTTGGTCACCTGACCGATGGGCTCGGCAGTCGGCACTTCGACGCGCAGCGTGTCCGGCTCGTTCGGCACCGTCAGCAGCACGATGGCCGAGCCGATGGCGACAAGACACAGCACGAGCACCAGATAAAACCCGTTGTTACGGAGAAACAGGATCATATTGCTTTGCTTCTTTTCCATTGTGTATCACCTCGCGCATAGTATGGACAGAAAATCAACGCCGCATACCATAAAACCGTTTGCAAATTTCGCCGCGCTGCGCTATACTGTCGCCATGAATCGCTTTACCGTAAAATTTGCCTTTCTGCAAGGCTTCTATTGGGTTTCGTCCTGCTTCGTCTACGCGTTTGCCGAACGGTTTCTGACCGCGTACGGCTTCGGCGTGCAGCAGGTCGGGTTTGTGATGGCGAGCGCCAACGCCGCGGCGCTGCTGCTGCAGCCGTTGCTTGCCGACCTTGCCGACCGGCCGCGCGGGCCGTCGCTGAGGAGCGAGGTATGCGCCTGCGTCGCCGCCGCGATTGCGTGCGCCGTGGGACTGCTGTTTGCGGATCGTCCGCTGCCGCTGATCGCCGTTCTGTTCGGCGCGCTGTCCACGATGTCGCTGACTGTGCAGCCGATGCTGAACGCCGTCGGGTTCCACTACATCGACCGCGGCGAAACGCTCGACTATTCCCTGGCGCGCGGGATCGCGTCCGGCGCGTTCGCGCTTTGGTGCTATGCGGCGGGCTTTCTGGCCGAATGGCGCACGGATTCGCTGCTGTGGGCGTATATTCTGGCGTCGCTCGGCTTATTGGCCGTCACGCTTAATTTTGCGCCCGGCAAGACTGTTTCCGCCGCGCAGAAGGCGACCGGCGCGGTCGCGCTGCTTAAAAAGCATCCGTACCTTTTGCCGTTCCTTTGCGGCACTGTGCTGACGTTTACGACGCACAATTTCATCAACGCGTACATGCTCTCGATCATGTCCTGCGTCGGCGCGGGCACGCATGAAATGAGCGTTGCCATTGCGCTTGCCGCGGTCATGGAGATCCCGACAATGGCGGGCTTTTCCCGCCTGACCCGGCGGTTTCGGCTTGAAACGCTGCTGCTGTGCTCATTCGTCGCGTTTGCGGTCAAGCATTTGCTGCTGCTTTTGCCGCTGTACGGCGGCGCGGGCGTGTGGGCGATCTACCTGTCGCAGGGCGTGC
>JAFUDD010000188.1 GCA_017459315.1 Clostridia bacterium
AAGCTCGGCGTCGTTGAACTGCTCCGCCTCCAAAAAGCGTTTGCAGCCGTCTAAAATCGCTTCGAGCGCGTGGTCGCCGCCCATCACATCTACCGCAATTTTCATGTCGATACCCCGTAACCATATTTTGCGCCGTGCGGCGCCGTGAACACAGTATAGCAAAAAAGAACCCCGATTGCAACCGGAAAAACAAAAGGAAGCCGTATACAGCTTCCGTACAGCACAAAAAGACCTTCCATGATGAAAGGTCTTACGGTCGTTACAAATTGTCGGTAATCATGGATCGATCAGGCGTCTTTTTCCATGTTGATGACTTCTTCGCCATCATAATAGCCGCACTTCTTGCAAACCACATGCGGGAGCTTCAGCTCGTGGCACTTCGGGCACTCGACCAGATTCGGCGTCTCCAGCTTGAAGTTGTTCGCTCTGCGCGAATCACGTCTCGCCTTCGATGTTTTTCTCTTCGGTACTGCCATGATTACACCTCCTTATTTTCGTTCAGTAATGCTTGCAACGCTCCGAAAGGACCGTTTTGATTTTCGGTTTCACACGTACACGGGTCTGTGTTGCGGTCGCGCCCGCAGATCGGGCAAAGACCTTTGCAATCGGGCTTGCAGACGGACACCAGCGGCATGTGCAAAAAGAGATTGTCCCAAAATGCCTGCCATAGGTCGATCTGCTCGCGCGTGTAGGGATAGGCGTCGCCGTCCTCCTCCCACACGGTATCTCGCACAAAATGCTCGTCGATCGGGAACGTGATCGTTTCGACAAAGGCCTTGGTGCAGCGCGCGCAGACGGCGTTGTAGGCTACCGTCGCGGTCGCGTCCACATGAAACGCCTTTCCGTCGAACGAAAAGCTGCCCTCGATCTCGGCCGGAGCCGTGAAGGAAAGCGTCTGTCCCCCGAAGGTTTCGGCCGGCAGCGGCTCCGAAAAGGAGATCGCAAACACGTCGCCGGGGCGCTTTTGCGCGTCGCTCACAGAAAAAATCATGTGCTTACCTCAAAAATCAACCAACAGATATTTTAACCATTCCGTCGCCGTTTGTCAACAACATTCTTCGGGACTTTTGTGTTTTTCTTGTCATATCCCGTTCTTTCGGGCTTGTTTTTTGCGGCCTGCGGCTTGCCGGCGGGCGTTTTCCCCTTTCCTGCGCCGCCCCTGCCGTTCTGCTGTCCGCGCTGCGGCGTGTTCGGGATGCGCCCTTTTGACAGGCTCTCCTTTTTCGCAAAGCCCTTGCGGTCGCCGTCGCGCTCCGGCGGCACGAGCGCCTCATGCCCGAAGCCGATCAGATCCTCCCGGTGACAGAGGCGCAGCGCCTCGCGCACAAGCGGATAGTTGCGCGGCAGAAAATACTGCATCAGGGCGCGCTGCATGGCCTTTTCATGCTCGCCGCGCGGGACGTAGACCGGCTCGTTCGTGCGCGGGTCGATGCCCGTATAGTACATGCACGTCGAGACCGTGCCGGGCGTCGGGTAAAAGTCCTGCACCTGCTCCGGCCGATGCCCCGTCTTTTTGAGATACAGCGCCAGCTCCACCGCGTCACTTAGCGTACAGCCCGGGTGCGAGCTCATCAGGTACGGAACAAGGAACTGCTTCATATGCAGCCGCTGATTCATCGTCTCGTACTTTTGCACGAACTGCTCGAACTTTTCATGCGGCGGCTTGTTC
>JAFUDD010000189.1 GCA_017459315.1 Clostridia bacterium
AGCCGTCGCCGATGGTGATGGAGGACGTGTTGATGCAGCTCATGACATGGTGATCGGACAGGTTGGCGTTCGTGCCGATCTCGACAGACGAGAAGTGCGATTCCGCCAGGGCATTGCTGCCATATACCGTGCCGTCCGCCGGGCATTCGAAGCGGCCGCTGCCGCTGCCCGCTCTGTAGAACGCGTCGTTGCCGATTCGCACAACCGACGTCGGCAGCAGTACGTCGCCCAAAGCGGAACAGCCGTCGAACGCTTCGTTGTCGATCTCGATCAGTCCGTCACCGAACGTGATGCTTTCGAGCGCGGTGCAGTCCTGGAACGCGTGCATATCAATGTAGGTCAGCGAATTGGGCAGCACGACGGATTTCAGATTCGTGCAGCCGCGGAACGCCGCGTATTCGACATACACGATGCCCTCGGAAATCACCACGGAAGTGATGCTGGTATTGTTCTTGAACAGGTTCGTGTTGATGCCGACGATCTCGTTCTCCCCGATCACCGCCGGGATCACAAGATCCGTTTCGGTTCCCGTATAGGCGGAAATCTCGTTGATGTTGTTGCATTCGAAGCCGGAAGCGTCCTTATAATCGTCCTCCGGGTTATGGAACGAAGCCGGGTCGAGGACAAGGCCTTCCATGATGGCCTTGAACGTGTCACTCTCGGTGTACTTCCAGAAGTCTTCGTCGCTCGTCCAATCACGCAGGTTCAGCTTGACCGACGCCGCATGGTACTCGGTGAATTCGGAGAACAGCTCAAGCGCCTTCAGCGTCGTACCGGACAGCGTGGAGGTGCGCACTTCGCCGTACCACTCGCGGCCGTTGAACGTGAGCGTGCGATAGTTCGGGTTGATGTAGCCCGCGGCGACCTTAGGATCGGCATAGATCGTGGTGCCGATGTAGATCGAGCCTTTCGTTTCGCCCTGAATCGAGGCCCAAAGCGTGCCCTTGCCGTCGCTGCTGACGTTCTGCCAGCGCGCCGGGAATTCGGCGGTGATGCCGGGGATCGAAATGGTCTGTGTGCCGCCGCCGATAATGAATTCGTTATTCTCCAGCAGCGTCAAAAGATTATTGTCCTCCAGCACCGGCGCGAGCGGGTCGGTCGTCTTTTCGGGCAGAGAAAGCTGAACGATCAAGCCGCCCCACGGACCGATGTACGTGTCGCCGTAGTTGAAGATCCAGTAGGCATGCGCCTCCTGCGCGCCGGTCGTATAGCCCTGCTTGGCAGGCACCCAGTCCGGATTGCGCTCAAAAGCAAGGTAAGTGACCTTGATGGCACTGTCGGTATAAACACCGGTGCGATCCTCGATTACGACGTTCTGATAATAGCCGAAATCCTTTTTCATTTCGGTATACGCGACAAGCGTGCTCGTTTGGTTCTCGAGCTGCGTCACGGATACCGGTGTGAACGAGAGCGTCCACTTGCCGTTCGGATCGGTGAACAACAGTGATTTGCCGTCATCCTGCGGCTGTGCCGGCATATCGTTGTCTACGGTGATCTTCATATAGCCGTAGGCATAGTCATACACCCAGTACGGCAGCGGCTCCGGCGTCGGCTCGGGCGCGGCGGTCGGGGCGTTATCGGCAGGCTTTGCGGGCGCGGCCGTCGCAGACGGCGTGCCCGGCTCGGCGGGTTTTGTGCAGGCAAAGCAGCCGAGCACCATGCACAGCGCAAGCAGCATACAGCTGATCCTTCGG
>JAFUDD010000017.1 GCA_017459315.1 Clostridia bacterium
CATACCACGGAGCGGGCCAAGGCGCCTGCCTCCAACGGCCACAGGGTGGCGGTGATCGGCGCCGGCCCCTCCGGGCTGACATGCGCCGGAGACCTGGCGAAAAAGGGCTTCCAGGTCACGATCTACGAGGCACTGCATACCGCCGGCGGCGTGCTGGTATACGGCATTCCGGAATTCCGCCTGCCCAAGGCCATCGTGGCCCGGGAGGTGGAAACCCTGAAGGAGCTGGGGGTGGAGATCCAGGCCAACGTCATCATCGGCAAGACCCTCACCATTGACGAGCTGTTTGAGGATGGATTCGAGGCGGTGTTTATCGGCTCCGGCGCCGGGCTGCCGAACTTCATGAACATTCCGGGTGAAGCCCTGAAGGGGGTTTACTCCGCCAATGAGTTTCTGACCCGGTCCAACCTGATGAAGGCCTATCTGGAGGACCCGAAGACCCCGATCATGAAGGGCGGCAAGGTCGCAGTCGTCGGCGGCGGCAACGTCGCGATGGACGCCGCGCGTACCGCGCTCCGTCTCGGTGCGGAGAAGGTCTACATCGTCTATCGTCGTTCGATGGACGAGCAGCCGGCCCGCCTCGAAGAAGTCGAGCATGCCATGGAAGAGGGCATAGACTTCCAGCTGCTGCGCAACCCGGTCGAGATCCTCGGCTACAACAACCCCGAGAACCCGCGTGACCCGATGAACGGCTTCGTCACCGGCATGCGCGTGATCAAGATGGAGCTCGGCGAGCCCGATGCAAAGGGCCGCTGCCGTCCGGTTCCGATCGAGGGCAGCGAGTATGTGCTCGACGTGGACGCGGTCGTCATCGCCATCGGTACGTCCCCGAACCCGCTGATCAAGAGCACCACCAAGGGTCTCGAGGTCAACGCGCACGGCGGCATCATCGTCAACGAGGACGGTCTCACCTCGCGTGAGGCGGTCTACGCGGGCGGCGACGCGGTCACCGGTGCGGCAACCGTTATCTCCGCCATGGGCGCGGGCAAGGTTGCGGCAAAGGCCATCGACGAATACCTGCAGAATAAATAAGGCTTAAAGCTATGAGCCGGAAGGGCGCGCGCCTTTCCGGCTCTTTTCGTATACGGCCTCTTGTGCGGACGGCAAAAATGTGGTAGACTGTCGGGGAATACAGAGGAAACGGCCTGTTTTAGACCGTGGGGAGGAACTATGCAGATTCTTTGGATATTGCTTTGGACGCTGCTCGGCGTGGTCGTCGCGTACTTTGCGCTGCTGATCGTTGCGGCGGCGTGCGTCGATACGAATAAGATCTATATGCACGACAGCAAATTCTACCGCTGGATCGTCAAGAGCGTGTCGTTTTTCGTGCTTGCCGTGCCGCGCGTCAAGCTCAAGGTGGAGGGGAAGGAGCTGCTGCCGAAGGAACGGTATCTGCTCGTCGGCAACCATCGCTCGAACTTCGACCCGATTGCCACATGGCAGGCCTTGCCCGAAGCGAATCTGGCGTTCGTCTCCAAGCCCGAAAACTTCAAGATCCCGATCTTCGGCCGGTTGATCCGCCCGTGCTGCTTCCTGCCGCTCGACCGTGAAAACGCCAAGAACGCGATCCAGACGATCAACACCGCCGCCGAGCTGCTAAAGTCCGGCGAGGTCTCCATCGGCATCTACCCCGAGGGCACGCGCAACAAGACCGACGCGACGCTGCTGCCGTTCCACAACGGCGCGTTCAAGATCGCGCAAAAGGCCAACGTGCCGATGGCCGTCGTCGCGCTAAAGGGCACGAACGAGGTCTATAAGCGCACCCCGTGGCGCAGCACGACCGTGACGCTGAAGGTCTTGGAGGTCATCCCGAAGGAGGAGGTCAAGGCGCTCCGCAGCGCCGAGCTCGGCGACCGCGTCGAAAAGCTGCTCCGCGACTACCTCGAAAGCGGGAAATAAGACGTACAACCGATAAAAGAAAAGCAGACACCTTTCGTGCCTGCTTTTTTGCGTCGTTTTCGTTTTTATTACCGAATGATCTTCATGCTCGGGCTGCGCGGGAAGTCCTCCTTGCGGACGATCAGGCTTTGGATCGCCTTGAACGGCGGCAGGGATGCGTTCAGCTTTTCGACCGCCGCGCGGATCGCGGGCTCCGGCTCGGCAATCTGCATCGCGGCGAGCACCGGCGCGTTCGGGAATACCTCGGCTTCGAGCACCGTGCGGCCGTCGATCACGGCTTCGCGCACAAGCGCGTCCTTGATCAGCGGAATGCGGACGAGCGCCAGCTCCAGTTCCTCCGGCGAAATGTTCTCACCGTTCGGCAGCACGATGATGTTCTTGCTGCGGCCGGTGATGTACAGCAGGCCGTTTTCGTCGATGCGGCCGAGGTCGCCGGTTTTCAGCCAGCCGTCCGGCGTCATGACGTGCGCGGTCTCCTCCGGGTCGTTGTAATAGCCGAGCATCAGATGATCGCCGCGCACCCAGATTTCCTCGTTCACGAGCTTGACCTCCTGCTCGGGGTAGGGCATGCCCACCGAGGTCGGGTGTTCATACGGGTGCCCGTTGCCGGAGACAAGGTTCGCCGTTTCGGTCATGCCGTAGCCGGGGCAGACGATGATGCCGAGCTTTTGATAGCGGAAGATGATCCCCTCCGGCACCGGCGCGCCGCCCGCAATGATCATTTTCAGCTGTCCGCCGAGCGCCTCCACGCCGCGCATCGTCGCAAGTCCCGCGAGCATATCGGCAAGCGCCGGAACAAGCACCAGCACGGTCGGCTTCGCCTTGGGCAGCACCGCGACGACGGTGCGCATGTCCTCCAAGGTGTAGAGCAGCGAGCCGGTATACAGCACGCTCAGCACGTTGCGCACCACGCCGAAAACGTGGCTGAACGGGATCAGCGCAAGGTATCTCTGCCGCAGGGCCGACAGCGGGCCGAAGATGCCGTTGAACGCGCCGCGCATCAGCGCCCCGTGCGAAAGCAGCGCGCCCTTGGACTTGCC
>JAFUDD010000190.1 GCA_017459315.1 Clostridia bacterium
GGAAGACCCGACGACCGCGCCGACCAAGCGCCCGACGGCCACGCCGACCCAGTCTCCGACGCCGACCCCCACCCCCACGCCGACGCCGGAGCCGACCCCGACGCCCGTGCCGACACCGTTCACGATCGTTTGGATCAGCGATACGCAAAACGAATCCTGGATGCCGGGCCGGGGCCTGCAAGCCATCGTCGATTACGTGCTGGCCGAGCGCGAGAACAAGAATATTCAGGCGGTCGTGCAGACCGGGGACATCGTGGAACTGCACGATAACGAAAAGCATTGGCAGCAGATCACGGACATTTCTGCGCCGATGCGGGCGGCGGTGCCGTTCTACTGCGTAGCCGGCAATCATGATATCGGCGCGTATTTCAAGCATCATCTGACCTACGACGCCTATTTAAGTCATCCGCTCTGCTGCGTAACCGATCCGGATCGGCAGTTCGAGGGCGGCAAATGCTGGTATGAGCTGCGCGAGGATCTCGGCCTGCTGCTGCTCGGCATGGGCTGGGCGCTCGACGACCGCGACACAGCCGCATTTACGGACTGGGCGGGGGAGGTGCTCTCGCAGTACCCGGACTATCCCGCGATCCTGGTTGTGCATTGCTTTGTCTATACGAACGGTGAGCTCGACGATAACGGCGTCTACCTCGAAGAACATCTGCTGTCGCAGCATCCGAACTTGCGGCTGGTGCTTTGCGGCCATCACGACGGCGCGACCCGCTGGTCTAAAACCTATGACGACGGGCACACGGTCACGGCGATGATGCTGAACTTTCAGGACGACACGACCAAGTCCCGCGGATACTGCACATGGCTGACGTTCGATCCGCTGTCGCGCAGCATCGCCGTCACGACCTATTCGCCGTTCTTTGACGATTATCATTATTACAGCGACCTCAAAGACCCGCGCCATGAGCGCGAAACGTTTACGCTGGAAAACGCATGGTAAGAAATCCGCTGACGTGAGCAAAATCGCGCCGCAGTTCGCAAAAGGTCAGTCATTCCGAGGAGAAACGCATGTGACGACGAGGAATCTCCGCTTCACCCCTCTTGCGGTATCATCCAAAGCCTTCCCCGCGCGGGAGGGCTTTTGCATTTTTCGCTTGACAACACCCTTTGCCGCGGCATACAATATATAGAATAACGGACGGGGAGGACACGGTTACGGCGAATCTGGCGACGGCTGTTACGAGCCTTGTGGAATCGAAAAAATACGCGACGCTGCGCGATATTCTCGTCACGATGAACGCGGCGGATATTGCCGCGCTGTTCGACGACCTCGAAGCGCCGATGATCCCGCTGCTGTTTCGGCTTCTGCCCAAGGAGCTTGCGGCGGACACGTTCGTGGAAATGGAGACCGATCAGCAGCAGGTGCTGATCAAGGGCTTTTCGGACAGCGAGCTCAAAGAGGTCGTGGACGAGCTCTACATCGACGACGCGGTCGATATCGTCGAGGAAATGCCCGCGAACGTCGTGAAGCGTATTTTGATGCAGGCCGATCCGGACACACGCAAGATGATCAACGAGCTGCTGCAGTATCCGGAGGATTCGGCGGGCAGCATCATGACGACCGAGTTTGTCGAGCTGCGCCCGCATCTCACGGTGACCGACGCGATCAAAACGATCCACCGCACCGGCATCGACAAAGAAACGATCAACATTCTCTACGTCACCCGCGCCGACCGTACGTTATACGGCTTCATCACGATCCGCCGCTTGATCTTGGCACAGCCGGATACGCTGATCGGCGACCTCGCGGACACCAACGTGCTCTACTGCTCGACGATGGACGACCAGGAAACCGTCGCGCAGATGCTCCATAAATACGACCTGATCGCGCTCCCGGTCGTGGACGGGGAAAAGCGGCTCGTCGGTATCGTCACGATCGACGACGCGATCGACGTTCTGCAGGACGAGGTGACGGAGGATATCGAAAAGATGGCCGCTATGACGCCGTCCGATAAACCGTACCTCAAGACCAACAATCTCTCGCTGTTTTTGCACCGCATCCCGTGGCTTGCCGCGCTGATGCTCGCCAGTACGTTTACCGAGATTATCATCAATTATTATACGCAGCGGCTCGAAATGTTCGGCGAGATCTCCGGGGCGATGCTGCTTGCCTGTATTCCGATGCTGATGGGCACCGGCGGCAACTCCGGCAGTCAGGCGTCGGTCACGGTCATCCGCGGCCTCAGCCTGAACGAGATCGAGTTTTCCGATACGCTCCGCGTCATGTGGAAGGAGCTGCGCGTGGCACTTTTGTGCGGCGGCGCGCTCGCCGTCGTCAACTTCGGCAAGATGCTGCTGATGAATCTGCTTGTCTACCATTACGCCGGACCGGGTTATACCGCGTATGTGCTCGCGTCCGTCTCGATCTGCCTGGCGATCTTCGCCACCGTGCTGGTTGCCAAGCTGATCGGCTGCACGCTCCCGATTGCGTCCAAGAAGATCGGCCTCGACCCTGCGGTCATGGCCTCGCCGCTGATCACAACCATCGTGGACGTGACGACGCTGCTGCTGCTGTTCGGCATTGCGCAGTCGATCCTGGTGCAAGTGACGCTGTAAAAAATCCTTTCGAGCCGTTCCTGTCCGGGACGGCTTATTGATTTGCCGAAAGCACGGCTGACAGGGCGCGCAAAGACACAATCCCGTCTTGCATTTCGCGCGCTGTTCCTATATAATAAATAATAGCGTATAGAAAGGAACTGCAACGATGAGCGAAACGACAATCAGAATACAAGACGATCTCTACGAAGCCGTCAACGGCGAATGGCTCAAAACGGCTGTGATCCCGGAGGATCGCCCCACCACCGGCGGGTTTTCCGATCTCGATCAGGACGTGGAAAAGATCATGATGGCGGACTTCAAGGCCTTTGCGGAAGGAACCAAATCGACCGACATTCCCGAAATGCGGTATGCGGTGGCGCTGTATCAAAAGGTGCTGGACACCGAACGTCGGAATCGGGAGGGGATCGCGCCCGTGCTTCCCATTTTGGAAAAGCTCCAAAGCATCAAGACCCCGGCGGATCTCAATGCGAATGCCAAGGAGCTGTTGCTGTGCGGCGTGAACCTGCCGGTGCAGATGAGCGTCGAGGCTGACATGCAGGATGCGGAAAAGAATTCTTTCATCGTGCTGGGCCCGGATATCATTCTGCCCGATACCGCCTACTATGCGGAGGACAACCCCGCCGGAAAGCAGCTGCTCGCGGTCTATGCGGACATGACGGCGCGCATCCTCGCCTATACGCCGCTGAGCGAAGCGGAGCAGAAGCAATACCTGGAGGACACGCTCGCGTTCGATGCGCTCGTTGCCAAGAAGGTCAAGAGCCAGCTGGAGTGGTCGGAATATACGAAGAACCATAACCCCATGTCCACGGATGAGGTCGCTTCCTATACCGCGCCGTTCGATATCAAGGCGCTGCTCGGCGCGATCTACGGTGAAGCCGCGCCCGATACGCTGATCGTCTACGATCCCAAGGCCGTCAAGGAAATGAACGGCTACTTCTCCGAGGAGAATTTCGAAAAGTACATCCATTGGGCGTATGTCAATGCGCTGCTCAGCGCAACGCCGTATCTATCGGAAGAACTGGCCTCTCTCGGCAGAACCTACGGCCGCATCCTGATGGGCGTCCAGTCCGATCCGGCGTTGGAAAAGACCGCTTACAACACCGCTTCCCGCATGTATTCGGAGCCGGTCGGCATCTACTACGGCAGAACGTATTTCGGGGAAGAAGCCAAGAAGGACGTGGTCGATCTCGTCAAGAAGATCATCGAAACCTATAAGCTCCGTATCCGCAAGAACGGCTTTTTGGCCGAGTCCACCAAGGAGCAGGCGATCAAGAAGCTGTCTACCATCGTGATCAAGATGGGCTATCCGGACGCCGTCAAACCGATTTACGCAATGCTCACGTTCGACGAAAACGATTCGCTGTTCGCCGCCATGCGCCGTCTCAGCGCGATCCGGGCGGAATACGCGTTTGAAAAGCTGCAAAAGCCGGTAGACCGCACGGAATGGCTCATGCCGGGTCACATGGTCAACGCCTGCTACAATCCGAGCTCGAACGATATCACGTTCCCGGCGGCGATCCTGCAAAAGCCGTTCTATTCGCTGCAGCAGAGCGTCAGCGAAAACCTCGGCGGCATCGGTGCGGTCATCGGCCATGAGATCTCGCATGCGTTCGACAACAACGGCGCGCACTTCGACGAGCACGGCAATCTGCGCAACTGGTGGACCGAGGACGATTTCAAGGCGTTCGAGGCGCTCACCAAGGGGATGGTCGAGCAGTTCGACGGCATCGAGTACCACGGCGGCAAGGTCAACGGCGAGCTGGTCGTCAGCGAAAATATCGCGGATAACGGCGGCATGGGCGTCACGCTCGAGATCATGCATACGCTGCCCGACACGGATTATCAGGCGTACTTCAAAAACTGGGCGCGCGTCTGGTGCATGAAGGCGAAGGAGGAATACATTCAGCTGCTGTTGAGCAACGACGTGCATTCCCCGAACGTCCTCCGCGCCAACATGGCGCCGCGGAACTTCCCCGAATGGTACGAAGCGTTCGGCGTCACGGAGAACGATCAAATGTACATCGCGCCCGAAAAGCGCATCAGCATCTGGTAAGCGCAGCATAAAGCCAAACAGCAGGCACCCCGGAGAAATACGGCATCCGCGCCGCCCTCCGGGGTGCTTTTGCAAACGGCGTTTATCATTGAATCCAATGGCGTGCAAATGCCGAAAACACGCATATATGCAGTCAAAACACAGTATTTTATACAATAAAACACTTAATTGACAGAAAAAAGGGAAAAAAACTTA
>JAFUDD010000191.1 GCA_017459315.1 Clostridia bacterium
AGTTGCCCTCCATGTGATCGACGAACACTGATCCGAGACCCTGTAAACCGTAGGCACCCGCCTTGTCGAGCGGCTCACCGGTGGAAACATACCAATCTATTTCAGCGTCCGACATGGGGCGAAACGTAACATCCGTCGTATCACAGCGGACATCCTGCGCATTTCGGTGGACAAGTGCTACACCGGTATACACGGTATGCGTGCGGCCCTGCATCCGATGCAGAAAAGCGCGGGCGCGTTCGGCTGTATACGGCTTGCCGAGAATTTCACCGTCCAGCACGACGACCGTATCCGAACCGAGCACAAACGCATCGGGATGCAGCTTTTGCGCATAAAACGCCTTATGCAGCGCAAGCGCCTTGACCGTCTCGGCGGGGGACAGACTATCATCTATACTCTCAGGATCGCTGCACACTTCGGTGGTAAACGGAATCCCCATCCAGCGCAGGATATCGTGCCGACGGGGGGATTGCGACGCAAGAATCAGATGCATAGTCCCTCCGTGATGATACCGACCGGACAATGATCGCTGCCTAAAACATCATTATAAAGAATATGATCCTTCAGATACCCTTTATCCTGTGCACGTATCAAAAAATAATCGATACGCCATCCGGCATTCCGCTCGCGTGAACGGAACCGATAGCTCCACCAGGAATAGGCTTCCTTGCGGTCGGGATACAGCGTGCGGAAGGTGTCGATGAACCCGGCTTGCAGTAGCTCCGTAAACTTACCTCGTTCCTCATCGGAAAAGCCCGCATTTTGATGATTGGTGGACGGATTCTTGAGATCGATCTCCTGATGCGCCACATTCATATCGCCGCAGATGATGACGGGCTTTTCTTTGGCCAATTCCGATACATAGGCACGGAAACGGTCGTCCCATTCCATGCGGGTGGAAAGCCGCTTCAACCCGTCCTGCGCGTTCGGCGTGTATACCGTAACAAAGTATACCATGGGAAACACAAGCGTAATGCAGCGACCTTCGGCATCCAGTTCCGGATAACCGATCCCGAGTCGCACTTCTTGCGGTTCCTTCTTCGTCAGAATAGCAGTACCGGAATAGCCGCTTTTCTGCGCACTGTTCCAGATCATGTGATACCCTTCGATCTCAAAATCCGCTTGCTGCGGCTGCATCTTGATCTCCTGCAGCGCCAGAACGTCCGGATTCTCCGATCGGACAAAATCCATAAAGCCTTTATTGAGGCAGGCTCTCAGCCCATTCACATTCCAACTGATCCATTTCATAAAAGCATTATAGCATTTTCGACAGAGACTTGACAAGTAGAACTTACTTGTCTATAATTTTGTATCATTTGAGACACTTATAGGAAAGACGATATGGATCATAAGGATTGGGAAACTTGGCAAAATTGTTTCTTGTTCCGCGACTGTCCCGCATCGGAAATGAAAACAATGATCGCCGCGAACGCTATCATGTATAGGGAGACCGAAAAGGATGCTTTTCTGCTGACGCGGGATTCCACGGAGCATACGCTCGGACTGCTTCTGAACGGAACGGCCATTGTCGAGCGCAAGGCACAGGACGGGAAAATGCTGATGAGCCGTTTGCGGACGGGAGATTTGTTCGGTGCAGCATCTCTGTTCTGTGATGAGCCGGAATATGTGGTCGATATCCGTTGCCTGACAGATTGCCGCACGGCTTGGATTCCGGAGGACTTGCTGTTTAAGTGGCTTCGCTCAAATGATATCGTACTGCGAAACTATCTGACGTATCTGACCCGGCGCATCCGCTTTCTGAACAAGCGGTTGGACGCCTTATCCAACCCGACGGTTTCGACGCGTCTTATGTCATATCTGCAAAATGAAGCCATCAACGGCGCTTTTACGATTCGCAGCTATACAGAGCTTTCACGACTGCTGTGCATCAGCAGACCTTCGTTATATCGCGCGTTGGATGCGCTGTGTGCCGATGGGAAGCTGCTGCGGGAAGGGAAAAACATCATCATCTTGGAGGAAATATGAAATCGAAACAAATCGTATGCATTCTTTGGGTTGCCTTACTTGTCTTAATGACCTTCGCGTGTGCGGCAAAAGAAACAACGCCGTCGACAGCCGATGCACCGACCACATCAGCTGTGACGGAGGACGCAGCGCAGTCTGCCGCAACAGAAACGTCAACCCAGCAGCCTGATCAAAGTGCAGCAGAAACAGACACAGCTTCAGCTACGTCGATTTCCACCGAAAATACCGCCCCGGTGCGCGTTGCTGCGCTTGCCGGCCCGACCGGAATCGGGTTGACGTACCTGCTCAATCTGTCCGATGCCTATACGCTTGACTTGTTCACGGCACCGGATCAGGTAACGGCAAAGATACTGAGCGGAGACGTGGATATCGCGGCAGTTCCGATCAATCTTGCTTCGGTGCTGTACAACAAGACGGAAGGAAAGGTTGCTGTGATTGCCGTCAATACGCTTGGCGTGCTGTATTTCTTAGAAAACGGCGATACGATTCATTCTGTTCAAGACCTTGCGGGCAAGACAATTTACGCGACGGGACAGGCGAGCACACCGCAGTATATTTTGGAACAAATCCTTGCCCAAAGCGATCTTGAAGAGAAAGTGACTGTGGAATACTTAGCGGACAATACGGAACTGATCGGCAAGCTGACGGCAGGGGAAGCAGAGGTTGCTTTGTTGCCGGAGCCGCACGTTTCCATCGCTTGCGCGCAATCCGAAACGGTACACATCGCGCTTTCGGCAAATGAGCTGTGGCAGGCGCACAATGAAGGAACTTTGGTACAGGGCGTTTATATCGTTCGTCGGGACTATCTGGATGCACATAAGGAGGCTGTCGATCAATTTCTGCTCGACGCAGCAGCTTCTGCGGAAAAGGTGTTGACTGAAGAAAACGCGCCTGCCGCCGTAGTGGAAATGGGGATTATCGGCAAGGAACCGATCGCAAAGCGCGCAATCCCGAACTGCAATATTGTGCTGAAGACGGGAGAAGAAATGCAGTCACTTGTCTCGGATATGCTTGTCGTTTTGCATAAAGCCAACCCGAAGTCGGTCGGCGGAAATCTGCCGGACACGGAATTTTACTATGTCCCGTAACGGTACCCTGTACAGGATCATCAAAAATATAGGCTTACTGCTGTTTTATCTTGCAGCTTGGCAGGCGCTGTCGATGCTCGTCGGCAGCAGTCTGCTGTTGCCGTCCCCTTTGGACACCGGAAAAAGCTTGCTGATGATTTTGCAGGATCCGTTGAGTTGGCAGGATATCGGTAACACTTTTTTGCGTCTGTTGGCGGGCTTTTTACTCGGCACGGCTGCAGGAGTTCTGCTCGCAGCGATCACGGCGCGCAGCCGGTTCCTTCGGTGGCTGCTGAATCCGCTTCGGCTGCTGATCAAGGCGACGCCGGTCATGTCATTTGTGCTGCTTCTGCTTGTTTCTGTCGTGTCTAACTGGGTCCCGGTCATCGTTGCGGCGATCATGGTAGCGCCTTTGCTTTGGGCTACGACAGAGCAGGCGATCCTTTCTCTCGATCCGAAGCTGACGGAAATGGGGAAGGTCTATCTTTCCCCGATACAACGTCTGATGCATGTAGAGCTGCCGCAGATGCTTCCGCAGATCACAGCATCGGCGGTTACTGCACTTGGATTTGCATGGAAAGCAGTCATTACCGCCGAAGTGCTGTCGTTACCGAGATTTGCCATCGGCAACCGCATGTATCTCAGCAAACTGTACCTCGATACGGCTGATACATTGGCATGGACAGTATGGATTGTTACACTTGCGCTTCTAATGGAATGGCTGTTGAAGCGGATAACGGAAAGAGAAAAAAACAATGATAGAGATTCGTGATCTTTCCGTTCGCTTTGGCGATAAAATCGTTTTGAATCATATCAACGCAGATCTGCCGGACAGAGGGTGTGTCGTGATTCGCGGCGATTCTGGCGTCGGTAAGACGACCTTGCTGCGCGTGCTGGCGGGGACGCTTCGACAGGACAGCGGCACAATTTTAGGCATGGAAAACAGGAAACGATCCGTTGCTTTTCAGGAGCCGCGCTTGTTGCCGTGGAAAACGGCGCTCGAAAATGCGTCGCTTGCTTCGGATATGAAGCAAGCCAAAAAATACCTTGCGATACTGTCCATGCAAAATGAACTGTATACGCGGGCGGATAAACTTTCCGGCGGGCAGCAGCAGCGCGTATCCCTTGCAAGAGCCTTTGCCTTCTCGAACGATATCGTGCTGCTGGACGAGCCTTTCAACGGGTTGGACGAGCAA
>JAFUDD010000192.1 GCA_017459315.1 Clostridia bacterium
CGTCTCCTCCGACCATCCCGAGGGCGAAGCGTTCCGCGTCGCTTCCGCCGAAACGATCCGCTCCAAATCGCTCTATGCCGATACGCTCGGCTGGGATTTCGACAGCACTTGGACATGGATCGGCGAGGAAAGCAGCGGCTATCCGATGCTGGCGCAGTTTGCCGACCGTGCCGCGATGGAGGAACGGATCGCAAGTGATCTTATCGTCACCAGACCGGTGCTGCGGCCATCCGAGCCGATGACCAACAGCGCGTTCGAGGGCGACGCCGTCAAAATCGATGCGGTGGTCCTTCTGCCCGAGGGCGAAGCCATCGAGGAAGCCAAGCTCTATTACGGTACCGACAAGACGCAGGCGGGGCTGAAAACCGCCGTGCCGATGACTGTGACCGAAACCGGGCTTTCGGGTGAGCTCCCCGCTTTGGCGGTCGGCCGTTACTACTACTATTACACCGTCGAGATCGACGATGATACCTACCGGTTCCCGTCCGACGGCACGCTGCGGCTCGACGTGATCTCCGCATCGTCCAAGTACGCGCCGGAGCAGCTGACCCTCTCCCCCGGCGAAACGTACGCCGCTGTCGGATTCAACTGGATGACCGAGGCCGACGGGCTTTCGAGCGAGCTGCGCTGCCGCAAGGCGGGCGCATCCGCGTGGGAGATCACCGTGCCGGTCACCGAGATCGAGCGCGTGCAGGTGCGCGGCGATCACGGGACGTTCACCTCCTACTCGGTCGATCTGGACGGGCTGGAGCCCGATACCGCGTATGAATACATGGCGGTCACGAACGACGGCACGCGCGATTACCCGAGCAAGATTTACTCGTTCAAGACGCTGCCGGATGATCGGACGTTCTCGTTTATCGTGATCTCCGACCTGCAGGCAACCAACGAGGAGGGCTATCTCGCCTACCGCTACACGAACGATACGTTCCTTGCCGATGAGCTGCAGCCCGACTTTGTCGCCAACGTCGGCGATCTGACCGAGGACGATACGATGTCCGAATGGCGGTTCATGTACGACACCATCGGCGATATCTACGCGACGCAGCTGACCGCGTTCGCGCCCGGCAACCACGAGGGCAAGGGCGACGTTGTCTATTCGCACTTCAAGAGCCGGACGAATTTGCCCGGCGGCATCGACGACGCCATCCTGCACGAAACAACCGGCTCGTTCATCGTCGGCGACGTGTGCTTCGTGATCCTCAACACCGATCCCTACACCGGCATCGAGGGCGCCGACGCCTCCGCCGATAAGCTGAACTTCTATCAAGCGCAGAAGGAATGGGCCAAGGACGTGTTCGAAGCCTCCGGCTGCACATGGCGTGTGATCCTCGCCCACGCGGGCCTGATCCAAAAGGATCCCGCCGCCACCGCGTTCCTCGAACAGATGTGCGACGAACTCGACGTGAACCTGTTCTTTAACGGTCACATTCACAACTACTACCGCGCGACCGTGGACGGCGAAGGCAATGCCAAGGCCGTCGGCGAAGCGACCACGTTCGTCACCACGTCCCCGATGGGGCCGAAGTTCGACGATTACGAGGGCGAGCTCGATGACGTGCTCCAGTTCCAGACCGGCGGCTCCTTCGCTCCGCGCCAATACCTGACCTATGTGCAGGTCACGCCGGAGGGCGTC
>JAFUDD010000193.1 GCA_017459315.1 Clostridia bacterium
CATAGTATAGACGCCACTAACCGATTCGTCAAGCTTTTTTACGAAATTATAAAAAATCCCGTCCGAGGGGACGTGATGCATTGAAAAACCGTTTACGCTTTCGGCAAAACGACCGTAAACGCGTTGCCCTGCGCTTCGGGCAAAACGCGGATCGAGCCGCCGTGCAGCTCGACGATGCGCTTGGCAATCGAAAGACCGAGACCGCTGCCGCTGCGGTTGCGGGACGCGTCGGCCTGATAGAACTTGTCGAACAGATGGGGAAGCGCGTCGGGCGGGATCGGCTCGCCCTCGTTAAAGCAGGTCACGGTCACGGCGTCCGGCGCTTCGGAAAGCGTCACGCGGACGGTGCCGCCCTGGGGGGCAAACTTCATTGCATTGTCGAACAGGTTCACCCAAACCTCCTTCAAGAGCGGCTCGCTGCCCGTGTATTCGATTTCCGGCAGCGCGCAAACGAGGTCGATGTTCTTTTTGTCCCACTTGGTCAGCATCTGCGCGAGCGCGTGCCGCAGCTGTTCGGACAGCGAAAACGCGGTGCGGTCGGACAGGATCGACTGCTGCTCCAGCTTGCCGAGCTCCAAAACGTTCGTGGACAGCGCGGCGAGGCGTTCGGATTCCTCGATGATGATGCCGAGGTATTCGCGCCGTTCCTCCGGGGAAAGCTCGTCGCTTTCGAGCATCTTCGCAAAGCCGCGGATCGACACGATGGGCGTCTTGAATTCGTGCGAAAAGTTATTGATAAAGTCGGTGCGCAAAAGCTCGACGCTTTCCAATTCCTCCGCCATGTGGTTGAACTTATCCCCGAGCCGCCGGAATTCCGAAAGGCCCTTCGGCTCGACGCGCACGCTGTAATCGCCCGCCGCGATCTTGTCGGTCGCCTCGATGATCGAGCGCAGCGGCCGCAGCGGATAGCGCAGCAGGATCGCGGAGAACAGCGCGCCGACGGCAAGCCCGCCGATGCTCAGCGCAATCGGGAACAGCTGCGGCATTTCATAGAGGTTGATCACGCCGAGCTGATGCAAAAACACGAGCGTCGCCGCAATCGCCAAGAACACGCCGGCCTGCACGGCCATGACGATCCCGGCGAGCAGAAACGGCAGAAAGAACCGGAACACACGTTCCTTATGCGGCTGCTTAGACATGGACGACCCCCTTATATCCGATGCCGCGGATGGCGACGATCTCAAACTCCGGCCAGCCCTCAAAGCGGCGGCGCAGCCTCGTGACGTGGACGTTCACGGTCGTATCGACGGTTTCGGAATCCGCGCCCCAGATCTCGTCCATCAGCTGCAGCCGCGTAAAGATGCGGTCGGGACTCGACAGCAGCTTATATAAAAGATAAAACTCCTTTTGCGGCAGCGTCTGCGTTTCGCGGTTCCTTTCCACGGACAGGGCCTCGTAATCGAGCGTGACCGGGCCGATGCGCAGCTTCTTTTCGCTCGCCGCCCGCGCGCGCCGCAGCAGCGCCTTGATGCGGAGCAGCATCTCCTCCTCGTTCACGGTCTTCACCATGTAATCGTCCGTGCCGACCAGAAAGCCCTTGCAGCGTTCCTCCGGCAGCGCCTTGGCCGTCACCATCAGGATCGGGGTGAGGTTGCCGACCTCGCGCAGGGCCTCGGTGAACTGATACCCGTCCATGCGCGGCATCATCACGTCGAGCACCACAAGGTCGATGTGCTGCTGATCCATGACCTCCAGCGCCTCCGCGCCGTCCCGCGCGACGTGCACCGTATAGCCCGCGTGTGTCAAAACCGCCTGCATCAGCCGCGCGGTGTGCCTGTCGTCCTCCGCAACCAGAATGGAAAACATGGTGACTCCTTTCGCTTTGTGATGGATTATCCCCAGTATAGCACATTTCTTTAACCGAAAAGAAACGAATGATGAAAAATCAACATTTTCCCGATTTTTTACATAACGAAAACGTTTCGTTAATCTTCGGTTTTCAAAATGCGGTATGATTACGGCAATACAACAGGCGGCGCAGGCCGCCGTGGGAGGAACCATGAAAAAGAAAAAGCGCAGGATTTGGGTATGGATCGTTCTCGTCGTCGTCGCGGCGGCGCTCGTCGGCGGGTGGCTCTATCTTCGGCACCTCGGCGAACAGCTGACCAAGGTGACGTATTCAACGCATACGGTGGACTACGGCACGGTCGCGCGGGCGATCACGGGCAGCGGCCGCCTTGCGCCGTTCGACAGCGAAAACGTCGAAGCCGAAGCGAATATCAAAATCGAATCGGTCAAGGTGCGCGCGGGCGACGCGGTCAGCGCCGGGGACCTTCTTTTGACCTACGACACCGAAGCGATTTCGGATCGCATCGAAACGCTCTATACCGAGCTTTCCACGCTCGATCAGCAGATCATGCGCCGCACCAGCCGCGAGAGCATCAATGCCCCGACCACCGGCCGCGTCAAGGCGATCTATGTACGGCCGGGCGACGATCTCGAAACCGTGATGCGGGAAAAGGGCGCGCTCGCGCTGCTGTCCGCCGATGAAAAGATGCAGGTGGATATCGTCACCGATGTCGAGCTTGCCCTCGGCAAGAGCGTGACCGTCACCTATGAGGGCGGGCGGCAGACCGGCACGGTGGCGAACCTCATCGACGGCGGCTACCGGATCACGCTGACCGACAACAATGTGCCGATGGACGTGACCGCCGAGGTCTTCGACCGGGATACCAAGCTCGGCGAGGGCACGCTTGCGGTGCACGGCCCGATCTACGTCTACGGCAAGGACGGCGTCGTGCAGTCCGTGAATGTCAACGTCAATGCGTACATCTACGCCGGGTCGAAGCTGTTTACGCTGGCCGACAAGCCCGACAGCGCGGCCTACGCCGACGCGGTGCAGTCGCGTGAGGATAAGGTGCAGGATATTCAGGCGCTTTACGCGCTGCTGAACGATCCGGTGCTGACCGCGCCGGTGTCCGGTACGGTCGCCGAGGTGCGCGCGCAGGAGGGCAGCCCGGTCACGGGCGCGGCGTTTGTGCTGCACACGGGCGGCGCAACCAAGATGACCGTCAACGTCGATGAGCTCGATATCGGTGTCATGTC
The DNA here is from genome assembly GCA_017459315.1 of Clostridia bacterium. The sequence continues at coordinate 3,046 of JAFUDD010000193.1, forward strand.
GCTCGGACAGGAAGCGACCGTCACGCTCGACGCGTTCGCGGGCGAGAGCTTTGCCGCAAGCGTCACGCATATTTCCCGCCTCGGCACGCCGTCCGGCAGCATCACCACCTACGCGGTCGAGCTGACTTTGGCACCGGACGATCGGCTCTTGGAGGGCATGAACGGCAGCGCGGTCATTACGGCGCAGCAAAAAGACCATGTGCTGCTGCTCCC
>JAFUDD010000018.1 GCA_017459315.1 Clostridia bacterium
AGAGGTTCTTGCTGTAATACTCCGACAGTACCCACATCATCTGTTTGGCAAAATCGCCCTCGATGCTCGGGCCGAAGTTCTGCGCCACCGCGATGATCGGAATCTTTTCCTTTTCCATCATCTTCGACAGCCGGACGTGTTCTTCGAGTGACCGCGCAACGCGGTCATACTTGTGGATCAGCAGCACCTCGAACCGGTGCTGCTTGGCGTCCGCCAGCATTGCCTGATACTGTGCGCGCTGATTGGTCTTTTCCTCCGTGCCGGAGATCGCCTCATCGGAATAGATCCGGTATATGTCCATCCCGTTTCCGTTCGCAAATTCCGTGCACGCCCGAACCTGTGCCTGTGTGCTCAATTCCGTCTGGTTGTCGGAACTGAATCGTGTGTAGATCGCCGCTTTCAAACGGCATCACCTCCTGTCGCTGTCATTATGCTCTCCGGCAAGTCCAATCCGAACTTCCTTATCAAAAACTCCGCCAGTTCTTTTATGGTCAGCTCCGCGTAATCAAACGATCGTGTCATGCTGCCGCCCTTCTTCTCTATCGTATATCGGGCGCGCACCGGCACCCGCAGGGTCTCCGTTCCGATTCCTTCCGTTCGCTTCATAAACTCTCCTATTTACGTTCCTTTTGTCTCTGCCTTCGTCGTGATGAATCGGCTTGTAATCGTTCGCTTTCATAGTTCAAATAATCCTTTCTGATTTCTCGCTCCGCAGTCATATACGGCTGCAGCTGCTTTTCGATCTGCGGACTCTCCGTAAGAATCTGTTCGCACAAATGCCGTTCGCTTCTGAGCGTGCGAAGGTCGCGGTTTAGGTCTGCAAGTTCAGCATACAATGCGTTCCGTTCTTTGTTGAGGATGTCGACGGGCTTTTTTCGTAATAAATCAAAAGATTTTTCAAGTTTTTTCCGTTCTTCCTCGGTCAACGGGAAGGCCTCCGTATCCCGATCCGCATACATCGCAGTCAGCTGCAGCGCGTCATACAATGGCTTTTCACGTTTTTTCTTCACATTCAGAATTATCCGCTTTTTCGTCAATGCAGCGATTCCACCGTCGATCGTCTCGATGCGATCCTTAAGCTGCGCCGCCGTTTCGATCCCATGATTCCGCAAATACTTCTCCTGTTCTTTCAACTGTGTAAACCGTTTCAGTTCCTTTGGCGAAACGTAATACTGCGTTTTGATGCCGTCGTTAATGAGTCCGAGAATGTACATCCATGCAAGGATCAGCGCATGGATGCCCGTGATCTTGCCGCGCGGGACGTACACCGGCTGCTGCCGCGGCATGATCACTTCAAAAGCCGGATCGCTCATAGCACGGTCGATATACGCCGCAAGATCGTCCTCGGACATGGACTGTCCTTTTTGCTTTACGCGATACGCGTGCTCTTCGCCGTACGGCAGAAAGGTCGGGTATTTACTGCCGTGCCGGATCGTGTACCCGCGATCCTCCATCAGCGCATAGAAATCGCCGACGTCCATCGCCAGGGACAGACATTCTTCCGCATCCCGGTCGAACAGTTCCCGCTGCGTTTTAACACCGCATTTTTGCATGCGCCACTCGATGTACGTCAGCGCCTTCCTCTGCGGTTCATCAATGACCGACACGCCGTTTTCCCGGCATAACCGGTCTGAAAGTGGGCGAATCTCGCTGTAATACGTTTGCGGCGACAAATGATATTTGGTGCCGTCACGGTCGGACACCGAATTGAAAATGATGTGGTTATGGATGTGCTTACGGTCGGTGTGCGTGCCGACGATCACTTCATAGCCGTCGAGGTGCTCTGCCGCGAAACGATTCCCGATCTCGTGCGCGAGCTCCGGGGTGATCTCGTCCGGCTTGAAGCTCTGAATGATGTGGTACGCCTGCACACCGTCGATCTTGCCGTAACGCCGCTTGGTCTCCATCCATGTTTTTGCCGCCGTCTCGCGCTCGCACCCGACGCAGGAAACGAACACGCGCTCATCCGTCTTGGCGGGATTGCAGACGTATCCGATCAACCGGTCAAGCCGCATATTCTTGGCTAGAATCTTGGTCACCGCCATGTCCGAATCTCCTCCCGTAGGTTCTTCAGCAAGGCTGCCGCGCTATCCCATTCGCTCTTTTTGAGGTACCCCGCAGCGTTCGCCCGATGCGCGATCTGATTCAGATTGTTGCCGATCCGGTCGATACTTCGGATGAGTTCTCGAAGCTCCGGCGTCGGCTTTGCTTTGAGTTCCGCACCCGTGATCAGCTTGCGTAAAAGTGTCGTGCTGCCGAGCCCGGTGCTGTTTTCCAATTCTTTTAGTTTTTTATACTCGGCCTCATTCAGCCGGGTACCGACGTGAATGTTTCTGCTTCTGCGTTCCATACAATCCTTTCTC
>JAFUDD010000194.1 GCA_017459315.1 Clostridia bacterium
CATTTCGAGCGAGAAAAGCATGACGGCATTGCCAGAGTCGCGATCGGAGACAAGCTTCTTATTGATGTATTCAATCGCGCCGTCATCGAGGCCGCGAGTCGGCTGCACTTCGACAAGCAGTTCGGGGTTCTTGTCGATCTCGCGTGCAACGATGGCCTTTTGCTGATTGCCGCCGGACATTGAACGCGCTATCGTGATCGGGCCTTGGCCGGATCGGATATCGTACTGGTCGATCAGCTTGTCCGCATACTTGCGCACGGCGTCGCTCTTGATGAACCCGGCCTTTTGGAAAGCAGGCTGCCAATACCGCTGCAGCACAAGGTTCTGCTCCAACGTGTAATCGAGCACCAGACCGTGCTTGTGGCGATCCTCCGGAATATGGCTCATGCCGTCCTTGCTGCGCTGCCGGATGCTCTCCTTGGTGATATCCTTGCCACACAGCGTAATCTTGCCGTCGGACATTTTATCGAGACCGGTCAAGGCATAGACGAACTGCGTCTGCCCGTTGTCCTCGATGCCCGCAAGGCACACGATCTCGCCCGCATGGACCTGGAAGCTCACGTCCTTGACGGCGTTGTTCTTATGTACCTTGGACGGTACCGTGACATGCTGCACATCGAGCACAACCTTGCCGGGCTTGGCTTCGTCCTTCTGCACCTCCAGCTGCACGGGACGGCCGACCATCATGCGGGAAAGCTCCTCCTTGGTCGTGTCCTTCGTCTCGACGGTGCCGATATACTTGCCCTTGCGGAGAACGGTCACGCGATCCGCGACCGCCATGATCTCGTTCAGCTTATGCGTGATGAACAGGATCGACTTGCCCTCGGCCTTGAACGAACGCATGATCTCCATGAGCTCGTCGATCTCCTGCGGCGTCAATACCGCCGTCGGCTCGTCGAAAATTAAAATTTCATTGTCGCGGTACAGCATCTTCAAAATCTCGACGCGCTGCTGCTGACCGACGGAAATATCCTCGATCAGCGCGTCGGGATCGACCTGCAGGCCGTACTTCTCGCTCAGAGCGATGACCTTTTTGCGCGCCTCGGCCTTTTGCAGAAAGCCCATTTTGTTCGGCTCCGCACCGAGGATAATGTTCTCCAGAACGGTGAAAATTTCCACCAGCTTGAAGTGCTGATGCACCATACCGATGTGCAGCGCGTTCGCGTCGTTCGGGTTGTTGATCTTCACGACCTCGCCGTTCTTTTTGATCACGCCGGCTTCCGGCTGATACAAGCCAAACATAACACTCATCAGCGTGGACTTGCCCGCGCCGTTTTCGCCGAGCAGCGCATGGATCTCGCCATGCTTCAGCTGCAGCGTGATGTTGTCGTTTGCCTTGATGCCGGGGAATTCCTTCGTGATGTTCAACATTTCAATAACGTATTCGCTCATCCCGCATCCCCTTTTGTGGTCCGTATTCGGAAAGGGGATAGGCTGTTTTGCCGCCTATCCCCCGTATGCCACCTAAATGGCGTGTTTGTTATGCGTTGTAATCGACAGAGATCGCAACGGTCGGTTCAACGTCGGTCGCGTTGGAAATCGTGACTTCGCCGTTCTTTACCTTCTCGAACAGAGCATTATACTCGTCAACGGTGAAGGTCTTCAGTCTCCAGGACGTATCCGCAGTCGGCAGACCGACGCAGCCTTCCGCCGCACCGAGGTTCGCGGTCGTGCCCGCATATTCGGCGTTCCACTTGCCGTTGTTCGCTTCGAGGCTCTCGAGAGCGAGCTTGACGGAGTTGCCGAGGCCCTTCATCGCAGAGGTGATGATCGTCTCGGAAACATAGTACTGGTCCGTATCGACGCCGTTGGTCTTGCCGTTGGCCGCTTCCGCCGCCGCAACTGCGCTCAGATAGATACCGCCGCCGCAGGAGAACACGACTTCAACACCATCAGTGTACC
>JAFUDD010000195.1 GCA_017459315.1 Clostridia bacterium
AGACATTCGGGCGGGATGTTTTCCAAAAAATCGTTCTTGTTCACGTCCTCGCCGACTGTGCTGAATGCAAGACCGTATTCGCTCGCTTTATAGCGATCCTTGCGGATGCCGTTGATCTGCCCGGTCTCGTTCTTGTCCCACAGGATCATGCCCTGCACGGACAGCTCGCGCGCGGTTTTGCCGTCGTGGTTCGGCAGCGGCGTATCCACATCGATCAGGATCTGGTTTTCCGGGTACATGTGGAAATACAGCTTTTTCACCTGCCAAACACCGAATTCCTCGGCGGAGGCAGGGAACTGCTCGGGGTCCGAAGCGGCGGCGACCGCCTGCTGCGTGATCTCGGCGGTCAGCTTGTGTGAGCCGTCCCCGAAATCGCCGTCGTTGATGTCGTGTGTGATCACGACCTCCGGCTTTACGCGGCGAATCTGTCGGACAAGCATTTCCACCGGATCGCGCGGATCCTGCTCGATCCACGCCTTGACAAAGGAGTTATAGGTCACTGTGTGAAGGCCTACGAACTCGAAGAACGTTTTGAAATGCGTCAAGCCTTGCAGATAGGAGCCGGGCGAGCTTTTGCGCTGCCGCCCGATGGTATCGCATCCGATATCGACGACCTGGATGTGATAGCCGCGCTCGGTATACGGCGGTATAACAGCGGCGAACACCAGTACGTCGTCGTTGCCGTGCGATTCGACAAGCATGATGTCGGCCTTATCGTATGGCTCCTCCCAAACGATGGCTTTCGGCTGTACCTGCCTTTCGTTATAGGCGAACAGCTCCGCCATTGCGCCGCTGCCCTCCAGTACCGTCATGCGAATTTCCGAAACGCCCTCCTCGGGGAAAACGGTCAAAAAGCGGATCACGTTGGCGTATTCGCGGGAAGCGACCACCTCACCCGCGTCGTTGAGCTGCTCGACGAGCGCCTTTTGCGGAATGTAGCGCCATTCCCAGTACAGCGCCGCCACGGGATTCTTTTCGGTCCATTGTACGCGGAACCAGTCGCCCGCGTTGAACGTGACCGTCGTGGAATACGTGTTGTCGGTCAGATATTTCATCACGGGGTTGTCCGCATGGATCTCGATCGTGCAGTTTTTGTTGATATTGCTGTCGGCAAACGCCGCTGCGGGCGCCAGCAACAAAAGCGCCGCAAGCAGCAGCAAACCCAATCGTTTCATGGTCTGTCGTTCGTCCTCCGCATCGTCAGATCTTTTCCACCGGCTTGGCGGTATCGGCCTGCGCCTGCTCCGCTTCGGTCACAACCGGATCCGCGGGCTGCGCGTTCTTCTCCTCTTTATCGACCCATTCGGTGGCCGCGTCTACGCCGGTCTTCACGGTTTTCAGAAGCGTTTTGCCGAAATCCTTGCCGAGCGTTGCAAAGTCCTTGCCGACATTTTTCCAGTTATTTTTCAGTCCGTCCTCCATGTGTCCGTCCTCCTTCTTTTTTCCTATTCAGTATAGCGGAAACAGGGCCATTTCACAAGCCCCGAAATCCTATTTTCCGCTTTCGTCGAATGTGATTCGGCTGAGCCGCGCTTTCGGCTCGAAGCCGAGCGAGCGATAGACGCGATTCGCCGCTTCGTTTTCGCATTCGGCGTAGAGCATCGGCGTCCGTCCCTCGGCCAGTATCGTTCGGCAAATGTCCGACAGCAACGCGCTCGCATAGCCGTGCTGCCGCAGCGAAGGCTTTGTTACGACCGTGTGCAGATCGGAATAGCGCGTGCCGACATCCGCTCGCTTGGCAATCGCGGCCAAGGCGCCGTCCGGCGTGAGCCACGCGCGGGAGGCGTCGCTTTCGGCAAACGCTTCGCCCATCCGCCGCGCTTCGGCGGGCGGAATCGGCGAGCCGTCGTCGTGTGTGAACAGGCCGATCAGCTCCCCGGCGTCCTCTGCCGAAACCGCCCGGCCCGGCACCGCGTGTCCCGCCGCTTCGTGCGGGAACAGCGCGCGCATCCGGTAGACCTCGATCTGCCGCCGCGAAACCGGCTCGTCGGAAAAGACAAGCGGCAAAAGCCGCGCAAGCCGGTTCTTTACGATCACCGACGGCAGATACCCGTGCGCTTTTTGCGAGCTAAGCACCTCCAAAAGCTCCCCGAGCCGCTCGTCGGAAATATCGTTCGCCGTCCAGATCCATGCGGGCTCGGACGGCTCCTCCTGCACATACAGACATTCCCTGCCGTCCGACAGTACCAGCGGCAGGCCGTGCTCCAGCAGCCGATACAGCCGCACGAACGCCAGCTCGTCGCCGCGCGGGATCGGGGCGTCCATCAGCGCGTGCGCCCGCGTCCATAGTCGGATACTGCCCATAGCCTGCCTCCTTTTTGTCAAAATTTTTACTGTTTGTATATAATATCACGGACGTGCATAAAAAGCAAGTCCCGCTGCAAAAGTACAACGAACTGTATGACAATTCAAACAAGTCCGCAGAATTCATGAATTATTCATAAAAAAACCGGATTTCTTAAGAAAGCTGTCACCGAACTGTCACTTTGGCGCGGTATACTGACACCATCAAACGAAGGAGACATACAAGTATGCATATTTTAGAGGTTGAACACCTGACGAAGATTTACGGTGCCGATGAAAACGAGGTGCGGGCGTTGAACGACGTGTCGTTCGGCGTGGACAAGGGCGAGTTCGTTGCGATCATCGGGCCGAGCGGCAGCGGCAAATCGACCCTGATCCACACGCTCGGCGGCGTGGATCGGCCGACAAGCGGCAAGGTCTTTTTGAACGGGCAGGACGTATATGCGCAGGACGAGGAGCAGCTTGCGATCTTTCGCCGCCGGCAGGTCGGCTTGATTTACCAGTTCTACAATCTGATTCCGGTGCTCAACGTCGTCGAGAACATGACGCTGCCCGTGCTGATGGACGGCCGCAAGGTGAACGAAACGCGGCTGAACGAGCTGCTGCAGACGCTGAACCTTTCCGACCGGAAGAACAACCTGCCCAATCAGCTGTCCGGCGGACAGCAGCAGCGCGTGTCGATCGGGCGGGCGCTGATGAACGCGCCGACGGTCGTGCTCGCGGACGAGCCGACCGGCAACCTCGATTCGCAGAACAGCCGCGAGATCATCGAGCTTTTGCGCCTTTCCAACCGCAAATACAACCAAACGCTGATCGTCATTACGCATGACGAGAACATCGCTTTGCAGGCCGACCGCATCCTGGCCATCGAGGACGGCCGCATTACCAAGGACGTGCGCATCCGGGGGACGTACGCATGAGGCTTCTGCATCGACT
>JAFUDD010000196.1 GCA_017459315.1 Clostridia bacterium
TCCCTTTTCGTGGATCGTCTTGAGCTCCCACCATTCGGACTCGATATAGTTATCGTGGTAGGTGACGTACGGGTCCTTCATGTCGCACCAGTAGCCGACGCGGTCGGAAATCTCCTCCCATTGGATCTCGTACTTCCAGACGGACTCATTGCACGCCTTGATAAACGGCTCTACGCCGTAGGCTTTGATCTGCTCCTTGCCGTCGAGGCCGAGCATCTTCTCGACTTCGAGCTCCACGGGTAGGCCGTGCGTGTCCCAGCCGGCCTTGCGCAGCACGTCGTAGCCCTTCATTGTTTTATAACGCGGGATCAGATCCTTGATGCTGCGCGTTAAGACATGGCCGATATGCGGCTTGCCGTTGGCGGTCGGCGGCCCGTCGAAGAACGTGTAGGTCGGCGCGCCCTTGCGCAGCGCAACGCTCTTTTCAAAGACCTTGTTTTCTTTCCAGAACGCGAGGGTTTCGAGCTCGCGCGCGACGAAATTCATGTCGGTCGATACTTTCTTATACATCCTGCTCTCCAATAATCAATATTTCAAATAGATTACTCCAAAAAATCCTTGAGCTTCTTGCTGCGCGAGGGGTGGCGGAGCTTGCGGAGCGCCTTTGCTTCGATCTGGCGGATGCGCTCACGCGTAACGTTGAATTCCTTGCCGACTTCCTCCAAGGTTATTGCCTTGCCGTCCTCAAGGCCGTAGCGCAGCTTTAATACCTTTGCTTCGCGCGGGGTGAGCGTGGCGAGCACCTCGGAAAGCTGCTCCTTCAGCAGCGAGCTTGCCACGGCGTCGGCGGGCGCGGGCGCGTCGTCGTCGGGAATGAAATCGCCGAGATGCGAATCATCCTCCTCGCCGATCGGCGTTTCGAGCGACACCGGCTCCTGCGCGATCTTCATGATCTCGCGCACCTTCTCCTCCGAAATGCCCATTTCCTTGGCAATCTCGTCCGGGCGCGGATCGCGGCCGTACTCCTGGATCAGCTGCCGGTTCACGCGGATCAGCTTATTGATCGTCTCGACCATGTGCACGGGAATGCGAATCGTGCGCGCCTGATCGGCAATCGCGCGGGTGATCGCCTGCCGAATCCACCATGTCGCGTAGGTCGAGAACTTATACCCCTTGCGGTAGTCGAACTTTTCGACCGCCTTGATGAGGCCCAGATTGCCCTCCTGTATCAAGTCGAGGAACAGCATGCCGCGGCCGACATACCGCTTTGCAATCGACACGACAAGGCGCAGGTTTGCCTCGGCCAACTGATGCTTGGCGTCCTGATCGCCGTTTGCCATGCGCTCCGCGATCTCGATTTCCTCCTCCGCCGTCAACAGCGGAACCTTGCCGATCTCCTTGAGGTACATACGCACAGGGTCGTCGATATTGATGCCCTCGTTGGAGGCCAGCACAGTTTCGAGCTGTGCGATTTCCTCGTTGATGTCCTCCGGAACCTCGATTTCCTCAACGATGTCGATGTTCTGTTCCTCGAATTCGGCATAGATCTTTTCGATCTGCTCCTGATCGAGGTCGAGCTCGTTCAGCGCGTCCATGACCTCGCCGTATGTCAGAATTCCCTTCTGCTTGCCGACTTCGATCAGCTTCTGCACCTCGACCATCGGATCTTTCTTTTGAACGTCCTTCTTGGTATCCTTTGCCATTTCCCGTCTCCTTTGCATACCCTGCCTGTGAAATGTCGGTCTGTATTTCTGTTTGGGTCGCGGTCACTTGGCCGCTTTGTTTTCTTTAATGCGTTTTTGAATTTCCGTCA
>JAFUDD010000197.1 GCA_017459315.1 Clostridia bacterium
GCGGTTGCCGCTGCGGCAGTAGACCAGAATGACTTGCTCCAAATTCGGAAGCGCATTTGGCATTTCGGAACCGATGGTTTCGTTCGGTATGCAGATCGCGCCGGGGATATGACCGGATTCGTATTCGTCGATTCGTCTGACATCCACCACGATATGCCCGTTGTCCTGTTCCATCATGCGTTTTGCTTCTTCCTGGTCAATCATCTGATACGACGTTTGAAGCGTGCTGCCCTCGTCCGTAGGATTGCTCGGCACAGCAGGCGCTGTGCATGCGGTCAAAAGGAATAGAGCCGCTATAAGGTAAATAACGATATGTTTCATGTTACTATATATGGATCTTCTTTCTATTTCATTTTGGATCTATGTTTGCCCTATTATAAAAAATGATTTTGTATTTGTAAAGAGGGTAACGACAGACAGTCGTATGATTACACAATTGACGGGAAATCCTTCGTGATACAGTATGTATGATGGTGATGTCTTTATAGAACAGACAAGAGCCTGCCGGATGGCAGGCTCTTGCAGAAAATGGGATATTTATGATTCGGGATTTACGGAGCTCTTTTTTGAACCCTTGGATTTTTTCTTTTGATCGCTGCCGTAGTAGTAATTGTAATGCGAGTAGTAATACTTGCTGTTGTAATACTTACGGCTCATGTAATCGCCAAAATCGGCCTGATTGATGACGGTGCCGAGAATCGGGCAGCCGGACTGCTCAAGCTGCTGCTGCGCGTCGATCAGTTCCTGCTTACGGACGGTATTGTATGTGACGACAAGCAATGTTCCGTCGCAAACTGTGGCGATCTGCGCGGCGTCGATCAGCATGCCGACAGGCGGCGCATCCACGATCACATAGTCCATTTCCACCGCGATCGTATGAATCAAATCATTAAGACGCGATGAGGTGACAAGCGGAAGCGAGTTGGAAACGTTACGGCCGCAGGGAACGATATACATGTTGGGTATATCCGTTTCATACAGCACTTCATCAACATCAGCCATGCCGGCCAGAAAATGCGAAGTACCGCGGTTCTGCATCGTTTCAAATTGCATATAGCGACGGGCGATCACGGATTTACGAAGGTCACAATCAATCAAACACACACGCTTGCCAAGCTTCGCCATCGTACGCACGATATTCAGTGCAAGGAAGGATTTGCCTTCGGATGCATGGCAGCTCGTCAGCATGATAACTTTAATGTTCTCGCCGGAAAACGTCAGGTTCGTGCAGAGCGTGTTGATGGCCTCATTGCCTGCATAGCTCAATTCGGGCAAATTTCTTAAAGTAACGTTTTTCATCGTTCTCAGCCCTCCTTATTAGCTTTGCGGGTACGTGCCTTGTCGTCGTCATCCTTAAGGTTCTCTTTCGGAACAATTGCGAGGTTGACAAGGCCTGTATAGCGGCGGATGTCCTCCGCTGTCTTGATCTTATCGTCGAGCAGCATACGGATCGTGACGATGGCGGCAGCAAGTACCACACCGGCGAGGAAGCCGATGGCAACATTGCGAACCATGCTCGGACTGACCGGATTGGACGGAACAAGTGCGACAGAAACGATGTTCGGCTTATCGGTAGACATCGTTTCGGCGATAAAGTCACTCGCCACCTTTGCATACTCGTTGGCGATGGCGGCGGCCTCGTCCGGATTGGCAGAGGTTACCGTGATATCGAGCATGCGCGTATTGGAGGTATTGGTGACAGACAGATTCTTGCGCATCTGTGTGTAGGAATACGGCAGGTCGAGATTGGTTATGACCTGCTCATGGACTTCCCACATGTCAAAAACTTTAATATAGTCCTGCGTCAGCGCAGTACCGATCTGCAGGTCGGACATATTGATGACGGAGTCGGAACGGCTGATCACGTAAATTGTAGACTTGGCCTGATACAGCGGCGTAATCAGAAAATAGGTGATTCCGAAGGCTGCAAGCATACCCGCAAGCGCCAAAATGGCAATCAGCTTCCATGACGCAAGCATCCGATACAGAAGCTCGATCAGATCGATCTCGAATTCTCCTTCGTTATTCTGCGTCTTTGCGATCGGATTCTGCTCGATGGCAGCAGCGCCGGTCACTTTGCCTTTAGGATTCGCCATAGTTGATTCTCCCCGCTTCGTACAATAAAATCTTCATGACAGAATTTCGACCGGAGATTAAGACTTGATTGATCTCCGGTCGAAACAGCTTACTTGTTTACAGTTTAGTGATTGCCGGCAACCGCGAACAGGCTGATGTTCTCTTGAACTTTCAAAACGGTAGCGGGATCGAGAACAACTTGAATTGCGCCGGTCGTATCGTCAACGCCGACACCCTCGAAGGTGGCCCAAGAAGTACCGTCGCCCACAAGAACAGCAACCTTCTGATCTTTCTTATAAGGAGTTGCCATCTGGACAGTCACCGTGACTTCACCCATTTCCTCTTTATAGTTGCCTGCAATCACCGGGAAAAACTCATCAAGAGTCACTTTGTCGGAGCCGAGGATTGCCTTAACGGCAGCTGCGGTCTCTTCGCCGAGGTACGCTTCCGCGCCGTCCTTCTCGACCTTAGCGAACTCAGCAGCAGCGAAATCGAGGTTAGCCTGATACTTGGTAACATCGACGTACTTCTCGGTTACCGGGAAGAAAAAGAACCCCGAACCCTCGACCGGAGTAACGGGAACCGCCTCGATGGTCAGCAGATCTTCAGTTGTCTTGCTGGGGGTAGCGTCATCCGCGAAGACGACAACGCCGAGGCACAGCATAACGAGCGCCAGAGCGATGGAAATAACTTTCTTCATAGTATTTGCTCCTTTCCTATTGCAAATGTATTTCCCATTTTCTATTTATTTCAAAGCCTTGAGACTTGATTTTCAGGCTTCAAAAACTTAACCGACTTTCTCGTAGAACACCGAAAGCACGATGTCCTGCAGAGATTTTTGATCGACTGTGAAAAATGTGAATCCTTCGCTGTCTACCGCGTGCTGCCCGTTTGCGGTCAGCACCTCGGACCAATCATAGTCCTGCGCCGCATAGGCTTCGTTCACAAGCCTGCCGCGCGCGATGTTGGTGGTAAGATACGGCAGCATCCCGTCGAACAAATCGCCTACGGCGTTCTTATCCTCTCCCATCTTCTTGCGAAGCA
>JAFUDD010000198.1 GCA_017459315.1 Clostridia bacterium
CTTCATGGCAACCGCGCGCACGATGGCGATACGCTGCTTCTGTCCGCCGGACAGCTTGCTGGGGTAAACGTCCGCCTTGTCCTTTAGCCCGATCCGATCCAGAAGCTCCAGGGCCTGTTCCTTCGCCTTTGCTTTGGAGCTGCGCTTCAGCTTGACCGGGGCAAGCATGATGTTTTCGAGCACGGTCTTATGCGGAAACAGGTTGAAGTGCTGAAACACCATGCCCATCCGCTGCCGACATTCGTCGAGATGACAATGCTTATCGGTCAGCTCGATCTCGTCGAAAAACACCTTGCCCTCGGTCGGCACCTCCAGCAGATTCAGGCAGCGCAGCAGCGTGCTTTTGCCGCTGCCGCTCGGCCCGATGATCGCAACGACCTCACCCTTATGCACGGCAAAGTCGCACCCGGCAAGCGCCTCTACGCCGCCGTCAAACGTCTTGCGGACGCCGACCGCCCGCAGTACGGTTTCGTCAGACACGGTCCGCACGGCGCATCCTCCTTTCGATGGCTTCGATGGCCTTGGAAGCCGGGAAATTCAACGCGAAGTACACGATGGCGGCGAGCACATACGGCGAGAGCGTTTTGAGCGTCGTGTTCGCCACGGTCTTGGCGCCCCAGATCAGCTCGCTCATGCCGAGGATCGAGCAGATCGACGACTCCTTGACCATCGTGACAAGCTCGTTCGCAAGCGCAGGCAGAATGTTCTTCACCGCCTGCGGCAGCACGATCAGCCGCATGCCCTTGGCCTTGCTGAGACCGAGCGAGCGCGCAGCCTCCATCTGTCCCGCATCCACGGCAAGGATGCCTGCCCGGATGATCTCCGCGACATACGCCGAGCTGTTCAGCGCAAGCGCAAACACGCCGGGCACGAAGCGCGACAGGTCGATGAATCCGAAGATCGTATACGACGGCACGCGGATCACCGAGAACAGGCCGTAATAGATGATGTACAGCTGCACCATCAGCGGCGTCGAGCGGAACGCTGCGATGTACGCGCCCGCAAGCCACTTAACCGGCTTGATCTTGCTCAGCCGCATCAGCGCGAGCAGCAGCGCGGGCAGCACGGCGAGCGCAACCGATACGACCGAAAGGAGCAGGGTGTATTCCACACCCTGCACAAAGAACGAAAGGTACTTCGGTAAGAACGAGAAGTTCAGAAAATGCGACGGCGGCAGATCGCCGAAAAGAGTCTCCCACATAACCGCTGTTTATTCGATGGCCTGATCCGCAAGCGCATCGGCGGTTTCGGCAAACGCGCTGATCTGATCGGCGTCAAGGAGCTTTTTGATCGTGGCATTGATGCCCGGCAGCAGGCCCTTCGGGTCGCCCTTCTGCACCGCGACACGGTACGGCAGCGCCTCGCCGAGCTCCACCGAGGACACGACAATGTCCGCGCTCGACTGCGCATACTGCAAGGCCACCGCGCCGTCGAGGATGATGGCGTCTACCTTGTCATAGGTCAGCTGGTTCACCAGCTCGTTGACCGAGGTGAGACCGACCAGTTGTGCGCCGGGCATTTGCTCGGTCACGATATCGGCCTTCGTCGTGCCGGTCTGCGCGCCGACGGACTTGCCCGCAAACGATTCGAGCGACGTGAACTCCGCTGCCTTATCGGCCTTCACGAGAATCATCGCCGGGTAATCCGTGTAGTACGGCTCGGAGAAATCCGCGCCCTCCAACCGATCCGGCGTTTCCTCCATCGCCGCGATGACAAAGTCGATATCGCCCTTTTGCAGCGAGGCGATCAGGCTGTCGAAGTCCATGTTCATCACGTTCAGCGTCTTGCCCGCGTCGGCCGCAATCGCTTCCGCCACCGCAATGTCGATACCTGCGTATTCACGCTCGCCGCTCGCGTTCAGCACGATGAATTCAAAGGGCGGGTAGTCGGCCGAAGTGCCGAGCGTCAGCGTGGACGCCGTGCTTGTCGAGGTGCATCCGATCACGCTCCCGCACAGCAGCAA